>JAPLKA010000058.1 GCA_026388315.1 Pseudomonadota bacterium
ACTTAGCGGATTCGACCCTCAGAATCGTTAATATTATTTTTCAGGTCACGTAATTCCAATAGGTTGCAAGCCCATGACCCCCCAAAACTGGCTGTAGTGAAGACCTACCCCCTTTTCAGAAATATGGGGCAAATGGTATCCTGCAGGTACCATGTTCCTCCGTTGCACGAATCGTAAAAAAGATGGTAAAGAACACCGTTATTGGAGCGTGGTGGAGAACCGCCGGGTCGCAGGCGGGAGGGTTGTTCAGAGACAGGTACTCTACCTCGGTGAGATAAACGATACTCAACGCGAGGCATGGCGTAGGACAATTGAAGTCTTTGAGGATGGATCCCCAAAGACGATGGCGCTCTTTCCCGAGGATCGCTCTTATGAGATCGACGACAATCAGGTAGTGAAGGTTCGGCTGAAGGACATAGAGCTGCGCCGGCCCCGACAGTGGGGTGCGTGCTGGCTGGCATGTACGCTGTATGAGCAACTGGGTCTCGGTACATTCTGGGGAGAAAGACTGCCCCCGAGCCGCAAAGGGACACGGTGGGACCTTATCGTCCAGGCGCTTTGCTGTTATTGCCTGATCGATCCGGGGAGCGAATGGCGGTTTCACCGGCACTGGTATGAGACAAGCGCAATGGCCGATCTTCTGGGAGCCGGTTTTGAACTGGTAGAGATCCATAAGCTCTATGCGTGTCTGGACCTGCTCATTGAACATAAGCGGGCATTCTTCGACTATTTGACGCAACGCTGGAGAGACTTGTTCAACGCGAAGTTCGATGTCCTCCTCTATGACCTGACCAGCACCTACTTCGAGAGCGATCCTCCCTTCCCGGAGGGGGACAAGCGAAGGTACGGCTACAGCAGGGACAAACGGTTCGATTGCGTGCAGGTAGTCATTGCCCTGATTGTTACCCCCGAAGGGTTCCTCCTGGCCTATGAGGTGATGGCGGGAAATACCGCCGACAATACTACCCTGCAGGAGTTTCTTGAGAAAATCGAGGAACAGTACGGCAAAGCTGAACGTATATGGGTGATGGATCGGGGCATTCCAACAGAAAATGTATTACAGAATATGCGCACGGGCGCCCCTCCTGTATACTACCTGGTGGGAACACCCAAAGGACGCCTGAGCCGTTATGAGAAGGCATTGACTGACCAACCGTGGCATAGGGTCCGAGATGGCGTGGATGTGAAGCTGCTTCCTCAGGATAATGAGGTCTATGTGCTGGCGCAAAGCAGGGACCGCATCCATAAGGAACGCTCGATGCGGCAGCGTCAACTGAAGCGGCTGTGGAAACGTCTTCATCAGTTGCAGGACATGCAGTTAACCCGGGACCAGCTACTCCTCAAACTGGGGGCAGCCCGTCAGCAATCACCGTCGGCATGGAGGCTTGTGGAAATCCATATTCCCACAACAGATGAACCCTTCCGGTTTTCCCTGCGCAAGGACCGGCTGCGGAAAGCCAAGCGCCGGGAGGGGAGGTATCTCCTTAGAACCAACCTGATCGGCCGCGATCCCGCCGAGATGTGGGAGTTCTATACTCAGTTGGTTCATGTCGAAGAAGCGTTCAAGAACCTCAAAGGAGACCTGGCACTCAGGCCGATCCATCATCAGGAAGAAAGGCGTATCGAAGCACACATCTTTGTGGCCTTCATGGCATATGCCCTCCATGTGACGCTACGCCATCGTCTCAGCGCTCTTGCACCCGGATTAATGCCCCGGGCTGTTCTGGAGAAGTTCAGCGTCGTCCAGATGATAGATGTGCATCTTCCGACAACCGACGGCCGCACAGTGATCATGTCCCGGTATACCCGACCTGAACCGGAACTGCAGATCCTGCTCCAGCAACTACGGCTCTCTTTCCCTAAACAGTCCTCCCCCCGCATGGTGGCCAAAGAAGATGTGAATAAACAAAATGTAGTGAAGACTTTTTAGAGGCACCACTTGATATTAAAGGACTTCTGATCGACATATCCTTCGAATCCGCTAAGTTGGGCTAATGAAGAAAGAAGCTGCCTGTACGTGTCCTCACCCTTGGCGAGTTCATCAAACTTAATTAAAAATATGGCTGACTCCTCGGATCAACTGGGTTTCTGATTATTTTTAATGGTGGGATTGAGAGGGTAAAACCTGAATTAAAGTGCCCGATTATTCCTCATACCCTGTTATCATGCCTTTGATGTGGGAATGAAGCTTCGGCCCCAGGGTTGTCATGTAGAGATGTACGAGAAGATATAAGATAAAAACGTACGCCGCAGCAACGTGGACCGCGTCGAGGATTCGCAACCCTCCCAGGGCTTTAATCCATGAAAAGAAGAAAAGTATGTCGCTGAAGAGAACCCCGGTAATAACAATAATGGGAACAAAAACAAGCATAACTGATGAGTAGGCAAGTTTTTGCATGGGATTGAATTTGTTGTCAGGGGAAGGTTTAAAAGGATTTTTTTCTCCTCTGAAAATCGAAAATATATAGTACAACGCCTGCCGGGGCATGCCTTTTATATCCTCGAAACCCATGAGGTAATGTTTTGTCAGCCCGCCCGTCGCCAGGTAATAAAAAAACCAGAAGAGGAAGGAACCTGTCATGGCATAGCCGAAATATTTATGGAGAAGAACCGCATATCTGTAATCATGCAGGATTTGAATCGAAGGTACCCTCAATTGAATGCCGGTTATGATGAGGACAAGAACGATACATGCGTTTGCCCAGTGCCATATACGGAGCGGTAATGAATGGAGGTATGATTTACTCATTTTTTCACCACAATCCTTAAGAATATATGGACGGCAATCCCGAACAAAATCAACAGAGAAAAGACTATGCCAATGAGATCGATTACTTTGAAACCAAGTTCATCTATCACCTGGGACTTATCTTTCCAGCCCGTCTTAAGGATGCTGTCAAAATCTTTGGCGCGCATCTTCCCTTCGCCTAAAAGGCATATATCTATAAACACCGATGTTGGAAACGCTGAGAGCACAGGACCCTTGACGGGGATATGGATAATTTTATCTCCGTCAGGTACAGAAAGGAACATGGACTCATAAAATGGGGCTTTTTCCGAATGACAAGTGGCGCATACCTTGCTCTTTGTATCCTTTTCTGAGTAGTTGTGAAAAGCCTTTGTGACAACAATCGAACTGCTTATGGTGACCTCTTTCTGAAGCCTCTTTCTTAACTCGATAAAGAAACCGGCCAATTCCTTACAGAAAACCGTGCCGTCTCCATTACGGTCAATCAATTTTTCCAATTCAACATTTTTTCCGAATACTTTTTCTAAGTCTTGATACTTGAGAGGAGCCGTTCTATCGCCTTCTTTGACAACAAAGCTGAAGACCATGCTCTTTGTCGAATTTGGGCTGTGACAGGTGGAACATTCGAGGTAGTGGAAATGCAGAACCGTATTGGGCAGCCATTTGTGTTTATTAATATAGTCCTTGTGACAGCGCACGCATACCGAAAGCCTTTCGGGGGCGCTCAGCTCTTTATATGCCTTTACGTGATGGGGGTTATGGCAATCAGTACAACGGGCTGCACCCTTCACAGAGTGAGCCGTATCTTTATAAATGCTATATAATTTGTCGTGGCAGGTTATACAGGCGCTATCATCGATCCGCTTCTGGGAGGTATGACAATCAGAGCACTCAATGCCTTTTTTCCCGTGGACTGTATGCTTGTAATCTTCGATAGAGGGCAACTCAGGGATGAAGATCTTCCGGTCTGCGGAAAGTTCATAGGATTGTTTCCCCATGATTGTCACTCTTGCCTGTTGAAAAATACCCCCGTCGCTATGGCAGCTTTTGCATGACAAAGGCTTTTTTGTAACTGAATGAGGCTCTGTCTTTGCCGAAAACTGTTTTTTTATCTCTCCCTTGCCCGTGGGCACTTTTTGAAGCAGCGCCTGAAGATTATTCCATTCGTTATGGTCTATAAACTGATTTCCGTCAGGATCAATAGTTTCCCTTTTTATGGGGTCTTTCTTGCCCGTATCTATGTGTATCCTGACTTCACCTTTTTCTGATTTTCCATGACAGACAAGACAGTCGATTGCCTTGAGGTGCTTTTCACTGGAGGGCAGAGATGCATGAGATACCCCCGAATGACATGAAAGACAGCCCTTTTTCTCTCCTGCTGGAAAATGAACGCTGTGGCAGTCTTTGCAGGAAAGGTTTTTCTCGCTGTGAATGCTTCGTTTATACTCCGCTGCAGCTTTGCTGTGACAGGCTTTGCAGGATGGTCTTTTCAGCTTTTCATCATGGGGCACGGAGCCGATATCGTCGTGGCATTGGACACATGTCGTTGTCTGTCCATGTCTGGATTCTTTATATTTGTCGTGGCATCCAAGGCAATCTTCATTTGATATCGAGGCATACGAAACGAGTGGGAACAGGGCGACAAATATGAGTACAATAACATTCATCAAAATACCTACACCTGATTTAAGCAGGTATTAATCTATCCTCCGCAGCAGCTACCCGGACTCCCGCAGGAACCCGGAGCTCCGCAGCAACTTGCCGGACTGTCGGATGCAAAGCTGCCGCCCGAGCCTTTCGTATTATGGGCCGACAACAGTTTTTCAAGATTTTCACTATTGCACGATCTGCAGTGCAACTCATCGTCTTTGCCGAAGACTATAAATTCGCTTATCCCGCCGCAATCTTTGCATCTATATTCATATATGGGCATGCTGTCCTCCTGCTTATTTGAATCGTTTGTATCTTTTCACCTTGTCCCGCCTTCGGCAGGATTAATACTTGCACGTTTCACTCTTAATTCTCAATGTCCGCATCCGCCGCCCTGATGACCGCTGCATGCGTTGAACATGCTCAATTCCGGGAGCTTGTTTTCTATCAGCAAATTGAGATTGTCCTTCACTGTCTCTTTTACCGACCCGTAGACCTTGATTCCTGCCGCATTAAGTCCCCTTATGGCACCTGCGCCTATACCGCCGACAACCACCGCCTCTATGTCCTGTCCTCCGATTGCCTTAATCGGGCTGCATGCACCGTGAACATGGTTTAAGTCCCTGTTGTTAACCGTAACCGTCTTCTGGAGTTCCGTGTCGACAACGATAAATATTGGGGCAGAACCGAAATGGCCGTACACTATACTCTCAATTCCCTGATCTTCCTGAACTGCAAAACATACTTTCATTGATTAACCTCCGTTTTTTTACTGCAAATTTCAATGACCAATTTTGGAATTTGATATTAGGCTACTGTCTTTCACTTTTTGCTATTCACTATTCACAGCCTTTATTTGGAGCGCCTTTCCGTTAATAATGGCATCGGCAACCTTACGGCGCGCGCCGTCGAGGATACGACCAAATGTGGGGCGTGAGATGCCCATATGCTCCGCTGCCTTCTCGTGATAGAATCCTTCATAATCAGCAAGCCGTATTGCTTCTAATTCATCCATGTTTAAGGAGACCTCTTCAAGCTGAATAAGGGGGATACCCCTTGGTTTAAAGCAAGAGCTATTAGGAGAACAGTTGACGCATCTGCACTTCTTCGGTCTCGACATGCACACATTGTAAGCATATGCTCATAAAATGTCAAGCGTTTTTCAACAATTTGTAGACTCCTCAGGGCTTTTATGCAATAAGATTGTACATAAGAGGAGGTTATATGAAGAAGGGTAATCTATCTAACTGTGCAAGTTGCGGATATCCGGTAAAAGAGCGTATTTGCGTAAGCCGCAAAGGCAAGGGATCAAAAGGATGTCCCACGACCGGCATGAAAAAGTTGGTTGCTCAGGCAAAGAAGCATTATGAAAATAGTGACATCGGTGAATTTGCCCGTCAGACATCCATACAGGAAGGGGAATGCTACGCAGGACGGGACAAGAGACCCTATACCATGCATCCGACAAAACCGAGGATTCAGGAGATCTGCGAATTTGCCCGGAAGATGGAATATACCCGCCTCGGTCTCGTTTTCTGTGCCGGTCTTGCAAAAGAGGCATCCATTGTTAATGATATATTGAAAAACCAGGGCTTTGAAGTAGTATCTGTCATTTGTAAAGTCGGGGCTATCCCTAAGGAAGAGATCGGCGTGAAAGAGAACGAGAAGATTTATATCGGGGAACACGAATCCATGTGCAACCCCATTCTCCAGGCTATGATCGTCAACGAAGCAAAAAGTGAATTTAACATTTTGTTGGGACTCTGCGTCGGTCACGACTCACTCTTTTTCAAATATGCAGAAGCGCCGACAACTGTGCTGGCGGTAAAGGACAGGGTGACGGGCCATAACCCCCTTGCCGCTGTTTACTTGTGCGGAAACTACTATTCATGGCTCAACGGACAATAATCTTGATCGGCTCTTTCTCGATTTTCATGCTATTGTGGCATACCCTACCCTGTCATATGTTAAAAGCTAAAACCATCCTATCTTACATATATTGCCAGGTCCCGGGGTTCGCCTCAGCCCTGTTTAATCCGCTTGCCCGGCAACCCATAAACCAGTTATGGTAAAATGTTGCGTTAATGAGAACTTTTTTTTCAGTATTAAGCCCAGTTTTATTATGCCAAATGGTGTGTTTTTATTCAAGGGGGATTATAATGATAGTGGTATTATAGTTCTGATATGGAGGGCATGTTTTGATGATAAAGAACCATTATTCCTGCCGTTATGGCGAGCAGTGATGACGCAAATTCAAAAAGAGCGTGGACATCGCTGCTGCTTCTTCAGTCTGATGTAGCAACGCAAGGATAAAACAATAAAGGCAAGAGAAATAAGGCAAAAAAGGGTAGATAGTTTATGATTTTTTTCATAGTATATTCATTGGTAGCGTCCCTACTTAAAAAGAGGAATGGCGTATTTTCTGGTTCCAGCTATGTTATCCATCATACTTCAAATTCCAGAATAAACTTTGTTCCATTATCCCGTCCAAACGTCATGCTTCCTTCGAGCTGTTCTGTTAATATACCGACAAGCTGCATACCAAATCCGGTAGAGGCTGTAATATCAATTGATTCAGGAATTCCAACACCGTTATCCTGTATCATTAGGGTTACATGGTTATCCTTTGCCGAAAGAGATACCGCTATTATGCCGTTTTCTCTGCCGGTAAATGCATACTTCATTGCGTTTGTAAGCAGTTCATTCAGAATCATACCCAAAGGTGATAAGGTCTTTGCGTCAAAGATGATATCATCGATCTGTGTTTTAATGGTGACCAATCCCCGGTTGGGGAAATTGCCGACAATTTCATCAACCAGAGAGGGGAGGTATTCCTTTGTTGATATTTTTCTAAAATCGGCCGATCGATATAGCTTGTCATAGAGAACCATCATGCTCCGGACACGGCTGCCCGCATCCTCAAGGGCAGCAATAGCCGGTGGATTGTCTTCCAGTGCGTCTGCTTGTAGAGAGAGGAGGCTCACGATCACGGTCATGTTGTTCTTGATCCTGTGATGTACCTCACGGAGGATGAGTTCCTTTTCTGAGAGGAGGTTTTGTATTTCCTCTTCGGTAAGTTTACGTTCGGTAACGTCAGTGGCGATTTCCAAACGAACCAGCCGTCCGTCAATCCAACGTATTGCCTGGTCTCGGCAGTCGTACCAGTTACTGTTTTTTGTATTCTGAAATTCCCAACGATACACGCCTGTCGGGATTCCGGAATCGGACAGCAACCTGTTGTTTGTACAAAATTTACATGGACCCCCCTGACCTTCCTGAATCGTTTCCCAGCATCTCCGCCCTACTATATCACCCCATACTTCGTGACCATACTTGTTTAAAAACAGGACCTCATAAGAATTGAAGTCCGCCACATACACAAGTGCATCAATGCTATCCAGCACTGCTGTCAGGCGTATTTGATCATTTATCAGGCGTATTTGATCGTTTTCCAGGGCCTCCTCCAAACGTTTGCGCTCGGTAATTTCCTCAATTGTCCCATCGTAATGTGTTATATTGCCTTGTCCATCCCTTACGGTATGAGCATTAATTGAAACCCAGAATATCTCTCCGTTACGTTTACGAAACTGTACCTCGTACTGTTCTACCTTTCCTTCCTTAGATAAAATTCTTTTAAATATTTCTCTATCTTCAGAATTGACGTACATCTGCGCTGCAGTTACATTATTGATTAACTCGTCAGATGTATCATACCCATACATTTTTACAAGGGCAGGATTAGCACTGCAAATGCATCCATCAGGGGTGGTTTGATAGATTCCGAGAATTGCATCATCGAAGATATTGCGGTATTTTTCTTCGCTCGCCTGTAGTGCTTCCTCGGCCTGCTTGCGCTCGGTGATATTTTCGGCAAAACCCTCGTTTATGAAAGGTATACCGGCACGATCACGCACCACCCTGGTAGTCATGGAAACCCATATGATACTTCCGTCCTTCCGGTACATCTCAGCTTCATAATTATCAGCTACTCCCCGTTCACCCAATATCCGGAGGTGCTCCAATCGTTGTTCCGGGTTGAAATAGAGCTGGCTCCCTATGTCGTTAACAGAGCTAATAAGTTCTTCAGGGGAATCGTATCCGAACATTTCTGAAAGGGCTCGGTTGGCTGAGAGAAATCGTCCTTCATGGGTGGTCTGGTAAATGCCTTGTACAGAATTTTCAAAGAGGGAACGAAATCTCTCTTCGCTCTTCAGCAGCAACCTTTCTGCCCGCTTGCGCCGTGTCGATAAAAAAGTGACGACTCCAGCGATACCGATGAACAGAGCTACCCTTATCAATGCCTGCGTGATGATATTGCTTTCCGATGTAAAGACGATGATCAACAGCAAATAGAAAACTGCAAGGCAAACAGAGTATACAAACCCTCTCATCGTGTAATACATGCAGCTCAGTATAATGGGGATATAGAAAAGATTCTGAAACACAATAAATGAGCCGGAGTATAGATAATGCAGGCTGATAAGAATGGTCGCGATCGTTGCGGCAGCGATGATTGTAATGTGAAGACGGTTTCTTCGCGGATCTTTTTCAGGATTAATAATGTTCATTCACGTGGGCCTTTCGAGGAATAGTAGTTTAAGCAAATTTGTGCTTGATTATCATTATCGCATAATTCCTTATGAAGTTAAGATAAATTAGCTAATTCAGGCCGTTTAGCAGTTTGAAAGCCGCTATGAAAGCTAAAATGCTGTCTGCGTGGATTACGGGAAGCTGTACTTACTGCCTGTTTTCCTTTTGTCTGTTTTTCCGCATATCCATTTCCCACCTAATATATATCATTAACTTTTTTCAGCATTTGGTAACCGTAGGCAAGATGATAAAAATGCCCTTGGCCTTCAATAAGATTGAGATGGACATCTTTGGCGGTAAGGGCTAAATACTCGCTGAATTGTTGGGGAATAAAAATGTCCGCTGTACCTTGGTAAACTTCTATGTGGATGTCGATATCAGCAAGGTTGAAGCCCCATTCCTTATACACTGTTTGAGCATCATAGGCCGGTCCTTCGGCCCCATGACGAAAGAGTTCCTGAAAGTCACGCATGAACAGGTATTGTAAATCTGGGAGCTTGAACAGTTCTTTATCGGCAGGGCACAAGCTGGAATCAAACATTTTCGCAAAAGATTTTGGACTTTTCATGACCTTCTGCATTATCCCGAGGAGAGAAAAGGGAATCTCAAAGAGCTGCAGGGGCAAATGCGTGCCGAGCTCTGCGTAGAGACGATCCATGGCGCCCAGATGTCTTACCATTTCTTGATCTTGATAAAGGGGCATAGCGCAAGCCAGATCCACGACGCAGCGCAGGCGGTCAGGGATAGCAAAGGCGCTGGCCATAAGGGCAGGCCCACCACCGGAGATGCCGATAGCCCCAAAGGTATGGATTCCGAGCTCGTCAGCCAGATCGGCCATGTTTTGCGCGTATTCCAGGATGGTCCATCCGTGGCGAAAATCCGATTGGGCAACTCCAGGACGATCCGGGGCAATGATGCGAAAGCCGTGCTTCCGGCCGGGATTATGGAGGAGCATGCCGTGGACATGGGAACCTGTCCCGTGGTAGAAAAAAAGAGGGCGCCCCTGAGGATCTCCATATTCATGGAACGCCAGCTTCGTTCCCTGCCGCGTCGTATGGAATTGCACCGCTTTTTCCAGCTCCTCTAATTCGTCCTTGGACAGGATGCTCAATTCCTCATCATTGTCGATGCTTTCATGCATGATAATAGCCTCCATAAATGTTCATTGATATAAGGCATTGCTTTTTTACAGTTTAAGTATACGGTGTTGTAAATCTATATGTCAACGGGAAGAAGGCGGCAACAATGAATTACCATTTGCAATGGAGCATCATGCGTGTGAGATGCAAAGGCATAGTTTCAGGAAGACGGAGTCCACGTGCACTGAAAATTGGCTGGCAACCAGTGCTATACCCATAATGTGCAGTATTTGTGAAGGTAAAAATGGAATTTACCTATTATTCTCGACATCTACAAGTCGCGCATAGGGCCTTTTGGCTTCAGTCGTGAATTACGAGAAAAAATGTTGGTTTTATGAACAGCATTTTGGATACAGATAACAAGACCCCAATGCTTTTTTAAATTGCTTCAAAAACAGCACTTTAAACCGTAAAATAGGCCATTTTCAATACATAAAACTACCTATTTCAATTAGGTTGGTTTGGTCCGACCCCGATTGCCGACAGTGATCACCGGTAACCGTTGTATTTTATCTTTCCGTACTCGAGTTGTTCGAAGGGGACCGGCGTTTTTGTTTCCGCGGGATAACCCATACTGATCAGGCACTCTACCCGCAAGTGGTCGGGTATGCCGAGGAGTTCCTGAATATAGCTCTCCGAAGTCTTTTCCACGGCGTGAAACCTGTTTCTGACCTGAATCCAGCATGTTCCAAGACCTAATGAATGAGCTGTAAGCTGTACAACAATTGAGGTGATGGAGCAATCCTCCACCCATACGTCCGACTTTGTCTCATCTCCGCAGACCACGATACACAGCGCCGCATCTTTAAGGAAAGTTGACCCGTGCTCTTTTGCATGGGAAAGCCGGCGGAGCAGTTCGCGATCGTCAACAAATATAAAGGTCCATGGATTGTTGCCACGTGATGAGGGGCAGCGGAGCAGGGCCTCCTTGAGGATATCCACCAAGCCTTTATCAATCCCCTTTTTCTCATATTGCCTTATGCTGCGCCTGGTTCTGAGAATCTCGATCATTGTCTGCCTCCCGTCGAATCGTGTAGTCTGATGTAGACATGATATAGCATTTTCAGAGAATTGCAACTGGTATAAACAGAGGTGTCGAGACAAAATAGAAATGACTTGTGTCCTTAACCTTTTTCTTTAAGCAATCATACGTGGAGCCCCAAGGTGGTTACGGAGGGTTTCCAAATTGTTTCGCTTTCAATTACGGTGACAACGTTTTCGTGCAAAATCTCTGGCGCCAGTTCAGCATCTATATCTACTACCGGGGAATATTTAGATACATAATCTCTATTTCGTATTGGCTTCAAATGTTTCAAGAAATGAACTGGAGGACAACGAAAATAGAAATACACGTCCAATTTTCCATCTATAAGAAATTTACACAATTAGCTTGACAAGCCCCCCCCCGTAAAAATAAAGTGATAGTTAAAATAATAAAGTATGTTTTAATTTATTCCTTGACATTTAATTTTAGTTCCACCATACTTTTATCGGGGTTAGAATCTCCTTAGGCAAGGGGGTTAGAATGAGAGACAGTATTCAGGAATTGCGGATTCTCGGTGGCAAGATCAAGGCCCTCCGGCTCAGCAGGAAGTTTAAGCTTTCCGATCTTTCTGAACATTCATCATGTACAAGCGCCCATATCTCGCAAATCGAGCGGGGTCTGGTAAGTCCATCCATATCGGTTCTGAAAAATATTTCCAACGCCCTTGGGGTTCGCCTCGTAGACCTGTTTATCACTGATGACCATCAAGAAGATGATGTCGTTGTAAGAAGCGATCATGGGTACGAAATACGCTACCCGCAAGGAGATTCGTCTATCTATCTTCTTGTTAAGCACCTTGATGGTAAGTTCATGGAACCGCTGATAAAGATACTGAAACCGAAGGAAGGCAGCGACGGCCTCTATTCCCACAGCGGCAGTCAGGAATTCGGATATGTGCTTTCGGGAGAATTCGATCTAATGATTGAGGAGAATGTGTACACCTTGAGGAAGGGTGACAGTTTTTATTTTAACTCAAGCCGGCCTCATGGGTTCGTCAACAATGGAGAGGAAGTGGCAGAGATACTGTGGGTAATCAGCCCACCAACCTACTAAATAAACTTAAGGAGGGTTTTATGAAAAGGTGCTCGTTGTTGTTCTTGGCTTTTGGCTTGGTATTATTATCGGCATTTGCCGTATCGTCAGCAGAGGAAGACATTAAGGTCGGGGTTTTACACTCCCTGACAGGTCCATTCGCTCCGGCCGGTGGTCTTTCCGGACAAAGAGGTTCGTTGATCGCGATCGACATGATAAATGCAAGAGGAGGGGTAGCAGGGAAATATAAGGTAAAGGCTGTAGAGGCTGATGCCCAGAGCAACCCGGAAGTAGCGATCCGTGAAGCGGGGAGGCTTATATCTGTTGAAAAGGTACCTGTTATTGTCGGGGTTTTTTCAAGTTCCATTGCAGTGCCTCTCGCTCCGATTGCCGATAAGAATAAGACCATCTTCTGGATCAGCATCGCCATTTCCGATAAAGTTCTTGAAGACAGACATCTGAAATATGTTTTTCGTATCCAGCCAATGGGTTCCCAGTGGGGTAACTCCTCCGTGGATATGCTGTCCGAGATTTACGGAAAACTCGGTTACAGCAAACCGAGCCAGGTAAAACTGGCTGTTGCTTATGAGGATGGACCGTATGGAACGATCGTATCGAAGGCAAACCTCGACAGGGCAAAGAAATATCAGATGCCTGTAGGCCTTACCGAGGCTTACACCCATACTGCGAAAGATCTCTCATCTTTGGTCCTTAAAGTAAAAAGGGCCAACCCTGATGTGATGCTCCATACCGGCTACTTCCCAGATGTGGTGCTCTTCCTCCGGCAGTCAAGAGAACTCGGTCTTAAGTGGAAAGGACTCATAGGCCATGGAGCTGGTTACGCCAATTTTCGTGAAATGGAAAAATCCCTGGGTAGGTCCATGGTCAACTATGTATGCAATGTAGACCCTGCCCCTGCACAACTCCTTGATTTAAAAAAGCTTAAACCTGGCATAGGCGATTTGGTTGGTGAATTCCTGAAGAGGTACAAGGAAAAATATAAAGAATCCGACCCGGAAACCCACGCCACACAGGGATTTTCCCACGCATGGGTGCTCCTCAACAATGTTATGCCCCTGGCACTGGAGAAATACGGAAAGATCACACCGGATACGATACGGCAGGCAGCCCTCGAAATCGATATACCTGAGGGTGGAACACCAAGCGGCTATGGGGTTAAATTTGCGCCCCCCGAACACAAGTACGCCGGGCAGAACCTGAGGTCTTATCCCGTGGTAAGCCAGTGGGTCAATGGCAAGGTGGAGATCGTATGGCCGGCAAGCTTGCGGACAGCCGAACCCAAGCTCCCGATACCCGCAGATTCTCCGTATGCGGTAAAATAGTGTAAATGGAACCGGAGGGCGTGGTAAAACCAGCCCTCCGGATTTTAACGAGAGGTTCGTTGATGCTGCAAATAAAAGAGATTGTGAAAAACTTTGGTGGTGTACATGCGTTAAGAGATGTTTCCTTTTCGGTGGAGGAAGGCGAATTTGTAGGCCTCATCGGACCCAACGGTTCAGGTAAGACCACCCTTTTTAACGTCATATCCGGAGCATATAAACCCACATCCGGGCACGTGATATTCGAAGGTCATGACATGACTGCCCTTACCCCTGATCGCATATGTCACGCGGGAATAACTCGCACCTTCCAAATTCCTCGACCCATCAAGGGCATGAGCATTCTGGACAACGTGCTCCTGGGTCTTGTTTTTGGCAATGCCGAGCGACCCAAGAAACATGCACGGGAAGCCATGAAGGATGAAGCAGTGAGACTTATCGACTTTGTAGGGCTAAAGCTCGATAAAGATGCCATGCCGGACAAACTTACCGCCGTTGACCTGAGAAAACTCGAACTGGCAAAGGCCTTGGCTACAAAGCCGAGACTCCTTCTGGCCGACGAAATCTTAAGTGGACTGAACCATGACGAACTGGGAGAGGCATCAACCGTCCTCAAAAAAATAAGGGAAGAGATGGGCATCACCATCATCTGGGTCGAGCATATACTCTCCGTTCTCATGAGTCTCGTGGATCGGGTGGTGGTCTTTGATTATGGACGGCTGATTGCAGACGGGACGCCTCAATTGATAGCAAATGATGCGTGTGTACTGGAGGCATACCTTGGCTAAGAATAAAGAAGGAAGGAAACTACCGTGTTAAGCGTTCAAAATGTCAGTGTTTTTTATGGTGAGTTTAAGGCGCTCTCCAATGTCTCCCTCGAGGTCAAGTCCAAACAGACTACTATTGTTCTCGGCCCGAATGGATCCGGAAAGACAACCCTTATGAAGGCTATCTCCGGACTTGAGCGGATACGGAGCGGCGAAATCTATCTCGATGGCGAGCGGGTCGACACGAAAGAGGCACATGAGATAGCAGCAACAGGAATAGCCCTTGTGCCCGAGGGGGGGAGACTCTTTCCCGGCCTGAGCGTGTACGAGAACCTGAAGATAGGGAGCTACATCCCGAGGGTGCGGAAGCAGTTCCAGGAATCCCTGGACGAGGTCTTCTTTCTCTTTCCGAGACTGAAGGAGAGGCAGACACAGATAGCCGGATCCATGAGTGGTGGCGAACGGCAGATGCTTGCCGTAGCGCGAAGTCTTATGTCAAAACCGAAGCTTCTCATACTCGATGAGCCCTCGGCTGGGTTGGCCCCAAAGGTAATCCAGGGCATCTTCAACTTCGTGGAGCAGATCAAGGAACGGGGATACTCCATCCTTATGGTGGAGCAGAATGCCGTCAAGGCTTTACAGCTTGCAAACTACGCATATCTTTTCGAATCCGGCAAACTGGTATTCGAGGGCGGCAAAGAGGAGTTCGACAAGAACGAGTATATCAGGAAAGCTTACCTCGGCATTTAGGGGATACTATGGGTGAACAACTACTAAACGCACTTATCAACGGAATATTGCTTGGGGGGGTTTTTGCACTCCTTGCACTCGGCCTCAATCTCATCTTCGGGGTCGTCAAGATCATTCACCTCGCTTACGGTCAATTCGTCATGATGGGGTTCTACATAATTTACATGTTCTACGAGCAGTTAGGGCTGCCCATCTTTCTCGCCATCTTTCTCGCCATCGTAGTGATGGGACTCGTCGGGTTCCTGACCCAGTTTGTGGTCATCAGACCCCTCCTGACTGCACTGCGACTCAATCAGCTCCTTGCGCTCGCAAGCCTGATCATAATCTTCGAAAACTTCGCCCTCTTTGTATGGGGGGCGGATTACCGGGGCATTCCCTTTGACCTCCCCGTCATCGAGATCAGTAACATTTTCATCAGAACCTCCAGTTTCATTGCCTTCATCGGGGCCCTGGTAGTCATGGGACTGCTTTATCTCTTCCTCAACAAAACCTATCTTGGTCTGGCAATCAGGGCTGTTGCCCAGGACACTGAGGTTGCAAAACTCATGGGTATTAACCCCAAAATGGTCTACTATGTGACTATGATGCTGGGGGGGAGTCCTCACGGCTATTGTAGCCGCCTTCTTTGTTCCCATCTATACCGTTCATCCCCATTTTGGCTCGGCCTTTACCCTGACCGCATTTATTATCGTGGTACTGGGCGGTATGGGCAACCTCCTTGGCGGTTTCATCGCTGCTTTTCTCATCGGGATCATCACTTCTGTGGCTGCGGTACTTACTTCAACTGAAATTGCCGAGATAGTCGTTCTCGTTATCTTCATTCTCGTCATGCTCATACGGCCGCAAGGCATCCTCGGAACAGGGGTGTCGTCATGAACTGCGCGGGAAAGATCGGAAAAGTGGTACCGGCTGTCCTCTTCGTGTGTCTCGTAATCCTGCCCATGTTGCCAATCTCAACGTATATAATCAACGTGGTGACCATTATCTTCATCTGGTCCCTTGTGGCCACCGCCTGGTCCTTTATGGGCCGCTTTTACCTTGTCTCTCTGGGACACGGGGCTTTCATGGGAACGGGGGCCTATGTCACCGTCCTCCTTTTTAATAATTTTGGGCTCTCGCCCTGGATAGGCATGTTTGCGGGAGGCGCGGCGGCCTGTTTCATGGGGGCTGTCCTCGGGTATGCATGCTTTCGCTTCGGTGTAATCGGAGACTATTTTGCCTTGGTCACCCTCGCCGTGGCTGAACTGGTGGCACTCCTTGTTGTAGCTTTCAGGGAAGTGACGGGTGGGTCTCTGGGCCTGACAGTCAAATCCGTGGGGACGTCGCCCTGGCTTTTCCAGTTTGATAATAGAATCTACTTTTACTATATCGCCCTCGTGGCTCTTTGCCTTGTCCTCTTTGTCTGGCGGTTGATTGACAGGAGCGACATGCGAAAAGCCCTGATGGCGATCGGCGAGGACGAACTTGCCGCATCTTCCCTTGGAGTCAATATCATCAAGAACAAGATGGCCATTACCATGATCAGTACGTTCTTCACCGCCCTGGGGGGTACTATCTACGCTCAGTATCTCCTTTATCTATCCCCTGAGACCGTCTGCGGGGTGGGGATGTCCCTTTCCATCCCCTTCAAGGCTATTCTGGGAGGTATGTTCACTCTCTGGGGACCCTTCATAGGTTCGGCCATTATCGTCTCCCTCGAAGAGTATATAAGGGCAGCCTATGGCGGAACGTACACAAGCATATCTCAGATCATCTATGGTATCGCCCTGGTTGTTCTGATCATGTTTCTTCCAAAAGGGATCTTTGGTACCCTGAGGGAGAAATTTCAAAAAAAGTAACTAACGGAGGTGTACCGTGAATAAGGCATTTAGTGAAATTGAAAAGACAAGCATTTTCTTTTCCCCCAACAAGGTGATTCTTGGCAAGGGTGCTGCCCAGCAGGCGGGATCTGAAGTAAAAGCCCTCGGGGGCAAAAAGGTCCTTATCGTTACAGATCCCGGTGTGGTTCGGGCAGGGCTGGTTCAGGTGATACTTGATGCCCTCAAGAGCCAGGGCATCAAGTATGAGGTCTTCGATAAGGTGGAACCGGAACCCCCTGCAAGGGTGGTAGATGCAGGCGCTCAAGCAGCTATTGACAACAAATGTGACACAATCGTAGGCTTTGGAGGCGGAAGTTCCCTCGACGTGGCAAAAGGTGTCTCCATCGTTGCCACAAACAAAGGGAAGGTACTCGACTACACAGGCATCGACATGGTTCCAAAACGCGGTATTCCTAAGATACTTATTCCTACCACAGCAGGGACAGGAAGCGAGGTGACCCGGGTCTTCGTAGTTACCGATGAAACGGATAATACAAAGAAGGTTATCTATACGAACTATAACCTCGCTGAGGTGGGCCTTCTCGATCCCATGCTGACCCTTTCCATGCCTCCTTCCGTGACAGCAGACACCGGCTTCGACGCCCTGGTTCATGCAGTCGAATCCTATGTCTCGGTTAATACCACCCCCTTTGCGGAGGTGCTGGCCCTTCAGGCGATCAGTCTCATTGCTCATAACCTCCCCATAGCTTACTCCAAGGGCACGAATGTTCAGGCGAGATACAATATGCTTTTTGCAGCCTCCATTGCCGGTATGGCCTTTACAAGCGGCGGCCTCGGGGCAGTGCACGGTCTTTCCTATCCTCTTGGCACCGACTTTCATATGGCCCATGGAAAGTCAAATGCTATTATGCTCCCCCACATTGTAAATTTCAATTTCATGGGGAACATGGAGAAGTACGCACGAATTGCTGAGACCATGGGAGAAAACATTCAAGGCCTTTCCCCCTACGAGGCAGCCAAGAAGTCCGTGGATGCAATCAAGGGCCTGCTGAATATTGTCAACATTTCGTACAAACTCAGAGATTATGGTGTAAAGAAAAGCGATCTGTCAAAGCTTGTAGAGGGCGGACTAAAACAGGCGAGACTCTTTATTCCCAATCCGAGAGACCCATCCGAGAAAGACGTAAGGCAGATTTACGAAGCAGCATTATAGCATTCTTTGCCCAGGAGGAAGAGAACAATGAAAGGCGTGTTTCAGAAAGCACTTATTGTCAATCTTACAGACAAAAGTTATACGGTAGAAAAAATCCCCGATGAGGCGTATGAGCATTTTCTCGGTGGTAAAGGTCTCGGCGTATATCTCCTGCTCAAGAAGAACAAACCTAAGGTCGAACCCTTCTCTCCTGAAAACAACTTGATCTTTGTTCTTGGACCGACAAATGACACCAAGATCTGGGGTTCAAGCCGTTACTGTGTGGTTACCAAATCGCCTCTCACGGGAATTTTCTCCGAAGCCTATTCTGGTGGACGAGTGGCAGAACCCATGGGCAAAACAGGTTATGATGCTATAATCCTTCAAGGAATTTCCAGTAGGCCGGTGTGGCTTGAAATAAGTGACGAAAAGATTGAGTTCCATGATGCCGATGACCTTTGGGGTAAGGACGCCTACGTTGCAGAGGATACGATCATTGAAAAAGTTGGCAAAAAAGGGGCTCAGGCGGTGGTCATCGGACCTGCCGGAGAGAATCTTGTCCGTTTCGCAAGTATCGTTAACAACCACTGGCGGTGCGCTGGCCGGACAGGTGTCGGAGCAGTTCTCGGTTCCAAGAAAGTGAAGGGTATCGCTTTTTACGGCAAAACCGTTAGGGAGCCCGCAAATCCTGATGCCGTTGCCAAATTATTCAGCGAATGGGGAAAGAAGGCCAAAACCCTCCCTGCCACCAATTTTTTTAAACGCTTGGGAACACCTGGGCTTGTAGCCATGATCAATACAGTGGAAGCCTTTCCCACAAAATATTGGGCTGAAGGTTCCATGGAAGGCTGGGAGGATATAAGCGCTGAGACATTGCACTCCAAATTTTCCGTCAGGGCCCGATCCTGCAACAAATGTTTTCTTGCCTGTGGCCGTTTGACTACAGTAACTACAGGGAAATATGCCGGGCTCACGATTGACGGCCCTGAATATGAAACCATTTATGCGCTCGGCGGTCTATGCCTCATTAAGGACCTTGCTGAGATTATCAATCTCAACGATATTTGTGACAAAGTGGGTATAGATACGATAACAGCGGGAAACCTGGCCGCCTTTGCCATGGAAGCGTCCGCACGGGGTAAAATATCGGAGAAGATCGAATACGGGGATGCGAAAAGGACTGCCGAACTCTTATGGCAGATTTCCCGCAAGGAAGGCATCGGGTCAATCCTCGCCGAAGGCATTCGCCATGCGGCAAAAGAGTGGGGTCTTGAAGATATAGCTATCCACGTAAAGGGCCTGGAGCCGGCCGGATATGATCCAAGGTACTTTAAGGCTATGGGTCTTGCATATGCGACATCCGACAGAGGAGCCTGCCATATGCGCACCACTGCATTCAGGCCTGAACTTGCCGGCATAATTCCTCCTGATCAGATAGAAGGGAAAGCAGCGGTCGTCATCGATTTTGAAGACAGGCTGACTCTCCAGGACGCACTTATTATTTGCAGATTTTACCGGGACATTTACCTCTGGCCGGAACTCGGACAGATTATCGAGGCGACCACAGGACTCTCGCCGGACAAGGAAAACATTCAGAAGATCGCCTGCAACATACGGAATGCCGTGAGGATTTTTAACCTGAGAGAGGGTATGACCGGGGCTGAAGACACACTCCCGAAACGTTTTTTCGAAGAACCCATAGGGTCGAGGAAACTTGTTATTGCACGGGAAGATTTCGAGAAAATGAAGAAGGACTACTACCAACTCAGGGGATGGAACGAGAGAGGAGAACCTGTCGGCCAACTTCCGGTAGTGATTTGAACAAGTTTGTAAATTCTTCGCTTTTGCACGAGGAGAGAATGTGTTGATTACAGGTGAGACGGGTGTATATTGCATAATAGGTTATCCCATTGCTCACTCACTCTCCCCTGCAATCCATAACGCCGGATTTGAGGCCCACGGTCTCAATCTTGTATACGTTCCCTTTGCCCTTCATCCTGACGACCTGAGTGTCGGGATAAAGGGTCTTCAAGCCTTAGGCGTCCGGGGCATGACCGTCACGGTGCCCCTCAAGGAATTGGCGTACAAGTACATGGATGAGACGGATGATGCCGCCAGGCTGACCGGTGCGGTAAATACGGTGGTTTTTGAAAATGGGAAGAGATCAGGATACAATCTGGATGTTGCCGGGGTTCGCTACTCCCTCGAAAAGCTCGGTCTTCCCCAAGGATCTCAAAGGGCGGTGGTCCTCGGGGCCGGCGGCGCTGCCCGAGCCGTGATAGCAGCCCTCCTTTTCCACAGGACCGCGGAGATCGTAATTTTGAACAGAGGGATTGACAGGGCTCATGCGCTAAAGGATTTCTTTTCAGACAAAACAGACTTGCATCTCATTGCAGGAGCCCTTGACGAAAGCACGATAAGGGACTATCTCCCGGCCAGTGATATTATCGTGAATACCACATCCGTCGGTATGTATCCCAACACGGATGCTTCGCCCCTTCCAAGGGCCCTTATCCCTTCGGGCACAAGAATTCTCGATGCCATATATCTTCCCGAAAAGACAAAGCTCCTGTCTGCAGCCGAGGAGAAAGACTGCAGCATATTGTCAGGCCTGGAGTGGCTCGTTCATCAGGCCACTCTTGCTTTCAGATTATGGACTGGCAAAGAGCTTGATAAGAAGATTGTTATGGATGTCCTGGAAAGATTCTTCGCCACAAGGGCCACAACGTAATCGTCCCTTTTACCATCTTCCCCCATCCCATTTAGGATTTCGGATTGCGGATATCAGCAGTGATTCAGTGAATAGTCGTTAGTCAAAAACCTATTTACCATTCACAGCCTTTTCATGTTTTTTGCCTTTTTAACTATTCACTGTCTACTATTTACCATTCACTGCCCTTTTCACACCTGAGGGGGCTTTTTTTCTCTGGCGCAGGTTCCGGGGCAATCGGTATCCGCAGTTCCACAGTTCATCAAGAAGCGTCACAAGGTCAGGTCGTGTGTATGTTGCGATGTCCATCTCAAGGAAGTTTTAAGTTCCAAGTTTTAAGTTTTAAGTTAAAAACAGACAAAATCACTGATGCTGATTTGAGATGGTTAGTATTATTATGTGGGGGTTCAACTATAAACTATTCACCATTCACTATTCACTGCCTCTAAGGTCGGGACAATCGAGGTTCGCAGCGAAGAGATACCCCTGAGAGACGGGGAGTGTCCCTTCCGTACGGTTTAATCCCGACAGCGGAGGGACAATTGCCTCCTGAATTTTAGGAAACAGTTTTAAAAGTGATATCGTGCGATGCAAAGTCAATACAGTCCTTGCATAGAGCGGTTTCCCTTCTGAAACTTTCCGATGAGATGCAGGTCAAGCATTTTCACCATACACCACACACGTATAGGGGGAGAAACCGGTGAGTGCTTTCACCCGCAAGGCCGGAGCCCGGCAATGCATTTATACCAGTTCGCCTTCATTCATATAACTTCGTTATTTCGTCGTCGCGCTCCTCGACGTACTACATGTACGTCTGCGTCGGTTCCTCCTTGATGCCTCGTTCTATCTTTGAATCCGAATTGGTATTACATCGAGTTTGGTCATATGGAAGTAGGCATCCAGAGCACAGAAATAATAACCTCCATGGATACCCATTGTCCTTGCCACTAATGCAAAGTGCGTCAAAGCTGATTCCGCATATCGCATATATTCATCTCTTCCAAGCATTAATGAGAGTTTTATAAGGCAAATGATACCAGTGGAGTTTGCTGAAGGATGAGGGGTGTCTTCAACGCCCTTTAACCGCATGCCGATAACTTCGCCTTCTGTGTCGAAAAATCCGCCATCCCTTTTATCCCAAAATTTCCCGACACATTGCCCCATATACAGATCGGCCTGATCCAGATAGTTCTTGTCCCCGCTTACCTCATAGGCGCTGATCAGCGCATCGATAAAATTTACATAATCGTCAAGGAAGGCTTCCACCCCTTCTGAATGGAAGGGCTTTCCATCGAAAACATTTGTTTTTGAAATCCTGTTAAGGCTCATGATGGCAAATTCTTTGACGCTTTCGTCGCCAAGCGCCCTGTATGCCTTCAGGAATGCAGATATGAGCATTCCGTTCAGAGACGTATACATTGCTCTGTCTATAACGGGTTTCTGCCTTCCCCCCCTCTCTTTCAAAAGCCTTTGTTTTCCACTTAAGAGAATCCTTTTAACGTCTCTTTCCTCCATATCCAGTTTTTTTGCAAGTTCCCCTGTTCCCTCTGTGATATGGAGCACCATTTTTGAAGCATCGTGGCGCATTGCCCCCTTTTGATGGAGGAAATACAGAGAAAGGACTTTATACTCCTCAGCAGTCAGGAGGTTCTTAAAATCTTCATCCCGCCAGAGGAAATATCCCCCCTCATCGTCAGGGGTAACGTCGGCATCCTGACTTGCATAAAAACCGCCATCCGGATGCGAAAGCTCACGTCTCAAAAAGGTAATGATGCCTTCTGCCACCTCTTTAAAATAATTATCCCCGAAGATGCAATACGCATCGGTATAGTTCCTTAGAAGCCATGCATTATCATCGGCCATTTTTTCGAAATGCGGGATAGCCCACACCATATCCGTAGAATACCGGTGAAATCCACCGCCAAGTTGGTCATGAATACCGCCATCTGCCATTGAGGTAAGCGTTTTTTCAATAGCGCTCCCAAGGGCTTCGTCCTTGCGGAAAAAATACCTGTGAATGAGAAACTCCAGCGCACCGGACATGGCGAACTTGGGGGCGCTCCCAAACCCCCCATGGAGGCGGTCCATACCTGAGAGCATCTTCTCCTCCGCCTCGTCAAGCATGGACTTGTCAAAGCCTTCGCCGGATACTGTGACCTGATTTTTAAGAAATTCGATATATTTTTCACCATACCCGATTGCTTCGTCTTTCTTTTCCCTGTATAACCGGCTTATTGCCAGCAGTATGGCTTTAAACCCGGGTCTTCCGAAGCCTTCATCGGGCGGAAAGTAAGTGCCGCCATAAAAGGGTTTTTTGTCGTGGGTGAGAAACATGCTGAGCGGCCAGCCTCCATTTACGCCCATGGCAGCAAGGGCCTGCTGGTATCTCCTGTCTATGTCGGGCCTTTGGTCCCGATCAAGCTTTACGGGAATAAAATATTCGTTGAGCAGTCTTGCCACCTCTTCATCTTCAAAGCATTCCTTTGCCATAACATGGCACCAGTGGCACCATATTGCCCCGGAGCTTAAAAAAACCGGTTTATTTTCCCTTTCCGCCCTCTCGAATGCCTCTTCGGACCAGGGATACCAGTCTATCTTCTGGTGGGATGCATGCTGAAGATATGCAGATTTTTCATTTGCTAATCGATTCATATTCCACCTCAATTACTGGTCTTCACGCGCCGCTGTATGTGCAGAACGGTTCAGCTTCCATCATATCCCCACAGGATTCATAGGCCCTTGCCCGGCAACCGCTACAGATTTTAAGGTATCTGCATGTGCCGCATTTGCCTTTATACTGTGACAGGTCTCTCAACTGGTTAAAGACCGGAGAATTCATCCAGACATCTTTGACTCCATTCTGCTGCACATCGCCTGAGGGGACCTCCAGGTAACCGCATGGCTGAGCAATACCCCTGTGGGAGATGAACATAAAACTTTTCCCGGCCAGGCAGCCCGCACTCTTCGGCGAATCGCCCTTTTCTTTCACAATCCTGTAATAGTGTGGCGCACAGGTTACTTTTATCTCAATTTCGTTTTTCTTTTCGATCCCATAGAGCCATTCCAGTATGTTTTCGTACATCTCCGCATCGAGCTCTTTGCCCTTCAATCCTTCCCCCCTTCCCACCGGTACAAGGAGAAATATGTGCCAGGCACAGGCGCCACTAGATTTTACAACATTATATATATGTTCAAGGTCGTCAACATTGAGGCGTGTAACAGTGGTATTAATTTGAAAAGGGAGTCCCTCGTTCGCGAGTATCCCTGACGCTTCCATCACAGCGTTGAATGAGCCGTCAACGCCTCTGAATGAGTCATGGCTCATCCTGTCTTTTCCGTCAAGACTCATGCTCACCCTCTTTATCCCTTTTGCCTTCAACTTTTTGCCTTTCGCCTTATCAAGCAGTGTTCCGTTGATTGCTATAACAAGCCGTAAGCCCTTCTCACTCCCATACTCTATAATGTCGAATATATCGTCCCTCATGAGGGGTTCCCCGCCTGTAAGGATAATGGTAGGCGAAGCGAAACTACTTATGTCGTCGAGGATGTTTTTGCATTGGCCGGTGCTCAGTTCACCTGTATGTGGCCCAAGGGTTGCGGCAGCCCTGCAGTGGATGCAATTGAGATTGCAGTTCCTCGTAAGCTCCCACGCAACCATTCTCAGAGGGTATTCTCTTTGAGCCATCCCGCTATATCCTTTGCAAAATAGGTGATGATGATGTCTGCGCCGGCACGCCTTATGCCGGTCATGAATTCGAGAACTGTCCTTTTATAATCAAAATAGTTTTTTGAGGCCGCGAGCTTGATCATTGAATACTCGCCGCTTACCGAATAGGCTGCCAGTGGTATGTTGAATGTCTGTTTTGCCATTGACAATACATCGAGGTAGAAAAGGGCAGGTTTTACCATAATAATATCTGCACCCTCTTCAATGTCCAGTTGTATCTCTCTTAATGCCTCCCTCTGGTTGGGGGGGTCCATCTGATAGGCCCTTCTGTCACCAAACTGGGGTGGAGATTCGGCGGCATCACGAAATGGACCATAGAGGCACGAAGCGTATTTGGCCGCATAGCTCATGATGGGAATAGTGTTATAATCATTACTGTCCAGCAACTCCCGTATTGCCTTTACCCTCCCGTCCATCATATCCGATGGGGCGACCATATCAGCGCCTGCCTCAACATGCGAAAGGGCGCTCTTCGCAAGGAGTTTAAGGGTTTCGTCGTTGTCAACGTAACCGTTTTTTATTATGCCACAGTGGCCATGGCTTGTATATTCACACATGCACACATCGGTTACGACAAGGATGTCATCACCGAAAAGCTTTTTTATTTTTCTTGTTGCCTTCTGAACAATACCGTTCTCATCATAAGCGCCGCTTCCTGTTTCATCCTTGTTTTCCGGGATACCGAAGAGGAGGATTGCCGGCAGAGCATGACTTATAACATCCTCGACCTCTTTCAGTAACCCCTCCACGGAAAACTGGTACACGTCCGGCATGGAAGGGATGGGCACCTTCGCCTGGGTCATTTCTTTGACAAACAAGGGGTAGACCAGATGTTTTGTCGAGAGGTCTGTTTCCTGGATCAACCCTCTTAATTTCTCATTCTTTCTCAATCTTCTCGGTCTGTATTCAGGAAATTTCATGTTTACTCCTTTTTGGCTTTTCGGTTTTGTTAAAACCTTTATCTTGCCGCCCGCTTCGCTCGACAAATGCGGACAAGAGCAGACAAATAGTTATTTTGCCAACCGGCGACATTGCCGCCTGTCAAATATTCGGCCCTAACGGGCGAATATATCTACATTGCCCGAAGGGCATGGAGTATATCGGGTGCCGGGTCGGCAGCCGATATAAAATACCGTCCGGCTTTTGTCTGCGTCCGTCTGCGGCAAATAAAAAAAGGTTCTTCATGTGTTATATTGGTCATTAGCTGTTAGCTAACCGCTTATTTCTTCTTCCGTCAGATAGCACTGGGGATCTTCTGCCCACACATCCCCTGTTGCCGCCTCTGCCCTTACCCTGAAATTACCGCCGCAGATATTGAGCCATCTGCACCGTGTGCACCTCCCCTTAACATGCTTTTTCTTTTCCTTGAGCCTTGCCATCAACTCATTATTCGTGTCCATCCAGATTTCGCTGAAGGGTTTTTCGCGCACGTTCCCAAAGTTGTAATGTCTCCAGAACTGGTCTGCGTGGACATTTCCTTCCTCATCCACGCATGCAATCCCCACACCCGATGCATTCCCCTCGTTCATCATGAGCAATTCATAGACCTCTGCAGCCCTTTTCTTATCTTCTTCCAGTAGTCTCAGATATACATAGGGCCCATCCGCATGATTATCAACGGTAAGGACTTCAAGAGGCTTTCCCCTGTCGAAAAATACCTTTGTCCTGTCCATGATGTAGTCTACAATTTTTCGTGATTCTTCGTGCGATATATCCTCATTGATAAGTTTTGACCCTCTTCCTGCATAGACAAGATGATAGAAGCAGACCCGCGGAATCTCTTCCGCTTCGATAATGTCAAAAATCTTAGGAATTTCATCATAGTTTCTTTTATTTATGGTAAAGCGCAACCCCACTTTTATGCCGGCCTTTTTCGCATTTCTCACCCCTGCGATTGCACGGTCAAAGGCGCCTTTGGCGCCCCTGAAGGCGTCATTTATCTGACCTGTTCCATCCAGACTGATGCCTATGTATGATAGTGCATACCGTGCAAACTGTTTTGCCTTTTCTTCAGTAATGAGGGTGCCGTTTGTGGAAATGACAGCCCTTAATCCTTTTTTAACCGCATAACCGATCAATTCCGGTAAATCCTCCCTGAGAACAGGCTCTCCACCGGAAAAAAGGATGACCGGCACACCAAAATCAGCGAGGTCATCAATTAATCGTTTTCCTTCATCGGTTGATAATTCATTCCCTTTGTAGGTCTCGTTCTCGGCACGTGCATAACAGTGGACACACTTCAGATTACACCGTTTTGTCATGTTCCAGACCACAACGGGCTTCTTGTCTGCGGAAAATTGAAGGAGGTGGGACGGGAGTTTCCGGGAATCCCTTCCGTACCGCAACGGGTCAGATGCCTCAACGGCACCGCAATAAAGTTTTGAAATCCCGATCATAGGGTTATTTTGTGCACAAAACCAAAAAAAGTCAATCTTTGATATGTTATCTTTCTGCCAATTGTCCTGATTACCACCGGTTACATTTATTTATATTTTTGATTTAAGTCAAAGAATATTTCGTCTGCCGGGGTTATAGTATCTACAGAAAGGCATTCAATAAAAAAATGAGGAGGTAATTATGTTTTGTTATCAATGTGAACAGACGGCGAAAGGTGAAGGATGTACAAAGGTAGGGGTCTGCGGGAAACAGCCTGATGTTGCGGCACTCCAGGACCTCCTTGTATATACCCTGGCTGAACTTTCTTTTTACGCTGCAGAAGGAAGAAAGGTGGCGGTTGTTGATCGTGAAGCGGATGTTTTTACGATTGAAGCGCTCTTTGCTACACTTACAAATGTCGATTTTGACCCCGCACGTTTTGTAGCGCTTATTAACCGTGCGGTTGCTTTAAGGGATACGCTCAAAGAAACGGTAAAGGCGGCAGGCGGAAAGGCAGAATTACCGGCAGGTCAAAGCCGGTTCAAGCCTGAAGCTACTCTCGAAGGGCTGATCAGGCAGGGAGAAGGCGTGGCAATACAACCTGACAGCTCAAACCCGGATATTACATCGCTGAAACATACACTCCTGTTTGGTCTCAAGGGTGTCGCAGCCTATACATACCATGCGCAGATCCTCGGACAGGAAGACAATGCCGTCTATGCCTTTATCCACGAAGCGCTGGTTGCCATCTTTAAAAAGGCGCCTGACCTCAATGAGGCCCTTTCTCTTGTTCTAAAATGCGGTGAGATAAATCTGAGAGCTATGGAGCTTCTGGATGCAGCCAATACCGGTGCATACGGTCACCCCGTTCCCACTAAAGTTCCCCTTGGAGCAAAGAAGGGAAAGGCTGTTCTCGTTTCCGGCCATGATCTCAAGGATCTGGAAGAAATCCTCAAACAGACTGAAGGGAAGGGGATATACGTGTATACTCACGGTGAAATGTTGCCTGCCCACGGCTATCCGGGCCTCAAGAAATATTCCCACTTTTATGGACACTACGGTACTGCATGGCAGAACCAGCATAAAGAATTTGCCGGTTTTCCCGGTGCGATCCTTATGACCACGAACTGTATTCAGAAACCGAACGATTCGTATAAAGACAATATTTTTACGCTGGGAACCGTAGGGTGGCCCAATGTAACCCACATATCAAATCACAATTATACACCAGCCATTGAAAAGGCCCTTGCCATGCCAGGCTTCCTGGAGGATGTGAACGGTAAATCGGTCATGGTCGGGTTCGCAAGGAATACGGTAATGGGTGTAGCCGGTGCAGTAATAGAAGCGGTGAAAAACAAAGCCATACGTCATTTTTTCCTCGTAGCAGGCTGTGATGGCGCAAAACCGGGAAGAAATTATTACACCGAATTCGTTGAAAAGGTCCCGGAAGACTGTATCGTCCTTACCCTTGCATGTGGAAAATTCCGTTTCTTCGATAAAGACCTCGGTAACATCGGCGGCATCCCGAGGCTTCTCGACATCGGTCAGTGCAATGATGCCTATTCAGCGATACAGATTGCCGTTGCCCTCTCAAAGGCCTTTAATGTAAGCGTCAACGACCTTCCTCTCTCGCTTGTTCTCTCGTGGTATGAACAGAAGGCCGTGGCAATTTTACTGACCCTTCTGTACCTTGGTATTAAGAATATACGTCTTGGACCATCGTTACCGGCATTTGTAACATCGAATGTACTGGATGTGCTGGTGAAAAACTTCGGCATAAAACCGATTACCACCCCCGATGAAGACCTGAAGGCGATATTGGGATAATGCTAAAAAACATGAAAAATCTTTTTTATTTAGCCGCAGACGGACGCAGACAAAGGCTGGACAGCATTTTATATCGGCTGCCGACCCGGCACCCGATATACTCCATGCCCTTCGGGCAGAGTGAAAATTTAATATATTCGCCCGTTAGGGCTGAATATTTGATGGGCGGCAAAATAATTATAGAAGTTTTGATAAAACCCGCTAATGATGGAGAAAGGCAAAATGAAAACGAAAAGAAACATAATTGAGATTGACGAAGAGAAATGTAACGGTTGTGGCCAGTGTGTATCGGCCTGTGCCGAGGGGGCAATTCAACTGGTTAATGGCAAGGCAAAGCTTGTATCGGAAAATTACTGTGATGGACTTGCGGCCTGTTTAGGGGAGTGCCCCGAAGGCGCCCTTAAAATTGTAGAACGCGACGCTGATACCTTCGATCCCGAAGCGGTTGAACAATACCTGGAAAAACAGGGGTCAGGGGTCATACGGAAGAGGGGTTCAAGGGTTCAAGGGTTTAAGGGGAAGAGGCAAGGGAATTCCCCGACAGTTTTTAACTCAAAACTCAGAACTCAAAACTCAGAACTGAATTTACCATGCGGTTGTCCTTCTACCCACCTCCAGACGTTTGCCTCACCCTGCGAAGCGGCAAACCGGCCCGTTCAACATGCAGACGTGGACTCTGCCCTTACCCACTGGCCTGTTCAGATCAAGCTTGTACCACCCGCCGCACCGTTCCTCAAGGGGGCCGATCTTCTTATTGCCGCAGACTGTACTCCTGTAGCATATCCCAGCTTTCACAATGATTTCTTAAAAGGGAAAACCGTATTAATGGGATGCCCGAAGTTTGATGATACTGAGGAATATATCAATAAATTTGCAGAGATTTTCAGGATAGCCGATATAAAAAGCATCACTGCCTTGATTATGGAAGTGCCATGTTGTTCAAAGATGCCCTTCCTCATTCAACAGGGCATGGCGCTTGCCGGAAAAAAACATCCCATGGAAATTGTTGTTATAAGCGTACAGGGGAAGATTCTGAAAAAGGAAAAATTGTAACAAAAAACCCCGCCAACCATTGAAGGCTGGCGGGGTTCAAACCGGAACTACTTTAATACCTTTGATGCATCTTTAAATTCTTTTTCATCGAGGGCGCCGTCACCATTCTTGTCCATTGCTTTGAACATTTCCGGGGTGACATTGACAAAGACAATTGTTAATTCTTCAATAGTTATCTTCCCGTCCTTATTTGCATCAATGTCCTTGAATCCTTTTTTCTTTGCTGCAGGTTTTTCTTTCTTTTCCTTTGCCGGTTTTGCAGCAGCTATTTTCTTTACATTAATGCCATCTTTTGTGTACTTGGCAGCAACCTTGTCACCCACCTTAATTTCGTTAGCATCTTTGTAACCTTTAAATGTGGCTTTCGCTATGTCGAACGTGACAGCATCCTTCTTATCTTTCACTGTAAGGGTTTTTGCTGCAACATCAACATTTGTTACTTCACCATAATACCCTGCTGGTTTTGGTTTGGGTTTTGGTTTATCCGCCGGTTTGTCAGCTTTTGCCTCTGCCTTTTCAGGGGCAGGTGCTGCCTTCTCCGCTGCAGGCGCTGCTTTCTCCGGTGCCGGTTTTGCCTTCTCCGGTGCAGGAGCTGCTTTTTCGGGTGCCGCCGCTGGTTTTGCCTGTGCAAAAACTGTTGATACGAAAGCAATACTGATGAATAATACAAACACAACCATTAAGACTTTCTTCATACTTTTTCACCTCCCTTCTTTTTTATATCAATTTGTGACTATATTTTAATGTTCTAACATTTGTATACAGCATGTCAAGACCTTTTATGTATATGATAATTTTATTTCCAGTCCGGACGGACTAACCAGATTTAGCTTAATAGCAGCATACTCAGGGTATTGCAAATATATATGTTTTTTTTCATTAAACGCTTCAATTAATCGGTCATCGGTGGTCATAAAAAAATCTATCCCATGTCTGATACAATTAAGAATATGTTGGGTATCTCTGTCTGCCTGTTTGGACTGATATTTTTTTAAGACCGTGGCAAGGACGAAATCTATATGTGATTTCTCCAAAGGCAATTTCCCGGAACTTTTTTTACTTAATCCCACGATCCTGTTCCAGAGACCGAAAAGATTCCGGTTTCTCTCTCCTTCGTCACCTTCAAAGATAGATTTTCTGCCATACCGGCTTAATGCTGACAGGAATATTTCCCAATTTAGCTGGTAATCGGTACGTTTCAAGTCTTTCCAGGAAGCATCTGTATACCAGAGGTGAAGAGATTTTGAGCAGTCGTTGAGGATGTTGAAATCTTCTTCTGAAAGTAAAAATGCGGGTTCATATTTTCTGAAATCAAGGACCTCATCCCTGATGAGCGAGGCAAGTTTATTCTCTGTGTCATCTTTAAGCTTATCCGCTGTATTCGGAAGGAAATCGATCTGCTCGTAAAAAACGAAAATGCGTTTCCATTTCCTGATGTTATCTTTTTCAATCCTGTCCCATCTTTCAAATTCATCTATAGCCTCCATAGCCCTCATTGTATCTGTTATACAACAACCACGACTATTCAGCCAGAGTATGATATCCATCTCCAGATCCATGCCGGAAGTGACAAGCCTTATATCGTTATCTATAAATTTTCTCCAGATGGTACGCATGGATTGCCAATGAGGAAATTGTTTACTTTTTTCGGGGAGAGAAGATGCTAATGTGTCGAGTATGCTAAAATCTACATAGGCTGTCATGCTCATAAAGAATACCCGCAGATACCATGTTTATTTAGTTCCCAACAAATGCCCCAGGAGAAAGTTAATGATGGACAGCACAATGCTAAAAAGCATAGCAACCCAGAAACCTTTAACTTCAAATCCCTTTATTATTGATGAAGCAAGCAATATCAAAAGCGCATTTATCACAAAGGTAAATAACCCCAGCGTCAAAATGTTAATAGGCAGGGTAATCAGTATGAGGAAGGGCTTTACGAGAACGTTGATAATCCCGATAAAAAGAGCCACCCACAGGGCGGCAAAAAAACCCTTTATAACAACGCCAGGAATAACGTATGCGGCAAGCATAATTGATGTGGCCATGATAAGCCACTTAAGAAGTAGCATCATCTTTTGTATACATTATGTCACAAAATAAAAAATATTCAAATAAAATGTGAAAGATGGGGTGAGTATATTGCATGCTAAGGGCTCATAACGGAGTTTGTATTGACAAGCTATAGTGCTTTTTATAAACTCATCTGTATAACATCTCCCGTTTATCGGGGTTAAGGGGTTTTGCCATGAAAAAGAAATATGGTTCCACAAAGCTTTTCGTAATATGTGTGTCTCTGGTTTTTCTGGCGGCTTGCCAGAGCTACCAGAGGCAGATTATCCCGTTCAAGATGCCTTCTGCATACCCGAACGCAACAGAGGTTGCCGGCGCCACAATAGCAGCTAAAATGTTTAATAATAACAAGGAAGCAGAAGCAGTCTATGGCTTCGATATCATAGGGTCAGGTGTGCTTCCTGTCCAGGTGATATTCGATAACAAAGGCACTCACCCCATCGAAATCCTCCCCGGTCAGACCCTTCTCATTGATGTGGAGGACAATATCTGGCCTATCCTTGATGCAAAACTTGCCTATGAACGGATTGCAAAGAAGACACAGTATGGAGAAGTTGCACCTAAAGCTGCCAAGGGTGGCATTTTCGCAGGTATTGCCGGTGCTATGATAGGTGCTGCAGTCGGGATTGTGACGGGTACAAATGTGGGCACTGCTGTGCTGCAGGGTGCAGCAATTGGAGCTGCAGCCGGCGCCACTGCCGGAGGCGCTGCAGGCATATTCGATAAAGATGCCCAGGACAAGATACGTGAAGATTTGCAGAAAGGCACATTGGAAAACAAGGCTGTGCCTGCCCATCAGATTGCATATGGCTTTATTTTCTTTCCGGGGGAGGCAGCAAAGGCAAAGGAATTACGGTTAAGGATAATAGAGGTTGATACCGGAACTTCTCACGCAGTTGTTATGAAGTTCCAATAAGCAGCAGTATTGTTCATTTAAGAAAAGGAGGCATACCATGAGTATCTTTTTACAGGCAAGTGACGTCTTCCAGTTTGCTATCCGCATCGAAGAAGATGGTGAGCTATTCTACCATAGGGCAGCAATGATGGCGGAAGATAAGGAAATACAAAAGCTCTTTGACCGTCTTGCCGATGAAGAAGTACGGCACAAAAGGATTTTTCAGGACATGCTGGTGAAAATAGAAGAATACAGGCCAACTGAAAGCTATAGCGGTGAATACATGGCCTATCTCAGGGATTATATCGACAATAAGGTTATTTTTACAAAAGAATCAAAGGAGAAAGGCTTTAAGGGTGTTTTCGATGCGCAATCAGCCATTGATTTCGCCATACAGCGAGAACTTGATTCTATCCTTTATTATCAGGAGGCAAAACAGTTCGTTGCTCCAAAACAGCACGGTCAGATCGATAAGATTATTGAAGAAGAGCAAAAGCACTTTGCAGTATTATCGGAATTAAAAAAGAATTATCAAAACAAATAAGGGGGTACACCATGTCAGCAAAACTTATGGAGTATTTCAACAAACAGCCGCGACTTGGATGTCTCAGTACCGCAAACAAGGAAGGCAAGGTAAATGTGGCCTACTTCGGCTCGCCGAGGATGATCAATGAGAAGACCATCACGATGGGTATTGGCAAGAACAGGACCTTTGCATATCTTCAGGAAAACCCTTATGCGGTCTTCATGATTATGGAGCCGGGCAAGTCCCTGAGCGAATGGAAGGGCGTGAGGGTTTACGTAAAGATGGCTGACTGCCAGACATCCGGGTCAAAACTGGACGACATGAAGGCCCAGATTGCAAAGGTTGCAGGCGAAGCCGGCGCCAAAATGGTCTATGCCGCTGTGAGCTTTGAAATTTATGAGATCAAACCCCTTGCCGATTTCGGGCAGGGATGGGAAAAGGCAATTTCGTAACCACACGCGCTGAGCGTGTGATTACGAGCTGTCAGCTCATAGCTGTCAGCAAGGGCATGATGCTGGATACCAGATTAAACAAGGGTTCAAGGGTTCTAGTGAATTTCGCTTGGCCCCTTGGCCCCTTACCCCTTACCCCTTGAACCCATTATCAACTATGAGCTAAACCGTGCTTCTCATACACCCACCTGTTGTCAAACCATCCGAGCCGCCGCCAGGCATTGCAAAACTTTCCGGGGTGCTCACTGCTTGCGGTATCCGCCACCACGTCATCGATGCAAATATCGAAGGTTTATATTATTTACTGAATAAAGCAATAACAGGGCCTGTGGAACTTGACACCTGGACCCGGAGGGCTTTGCGCAACCTCTCCAATAATCTTAAGGGACTGAAAGATTGGGAGATTTACACGAACATTGACCGGTATAAACGTGCGGTGATGGACGTAAACCGCCTCACAGGCATGTCGGCTGCGGAATATGGCGTGCAGATAAGCCTCGTCGATTACCAGCAAAAAAAGCTTTCCCCCTCAAAGAGCGACGATCTTCTCCATGCCGCCGGGCATTACGAGGAGAACCCCTTTTACCCTTACTTCAGGGAACGGATAGCTCAGCTTATAGAGAGGGAAAATCATGGATTTGCAGGCATCTCTCTGAACTACCTGAGCCAGGCATTGACAACCTTTTCAATCATCGGCTTCATAAAAAAAAGGTTCCCTGCCGTTAAAATCATTGTTGGTGGCGGACTCGTTACATCATGGATGAGGAGCCCTTTATGGAGGAATCCCTTCGCAGGGCTTATAGATCATCTCGTTGCAGGTCCGGGAGAAGCGCAGCTCATCTCGCTCCTTGGGAAAAAGACAAAAATGGCAGGACATTGCCCGCCCTGCTATGATTCCTTCCTTGATGGCAAGTATCTGGCGCCGGGATTTATTTTACCTTACAGCACTTCAACGGGATGTTACTGGAGCAAATGCTCTTTCTGTCCGGAAAGGGCGGAAGGGAATGAGTTTCTGCAAGCCCATCCCGATTCGGTTATCGGTGATCTCAGTGCGCTCTCCAAACAGGTGAAGCCCGCACTTATTCATCTGGTTGATAATGCAATCAGCCCTGCCATGTTGAAGAAAATTGCTGAGAATCCTCCCGGAGCGCCATGGTATGGTTTCGTAAGGATTACCCCTCACCTTGTTGATATGGATTTCTGCCAGGCGCTGAAAAGATCCGGCTGCGTTATGCTGAAGCTTGGTCTTGAATCGGGCGATCAGGGGGTCATTGACTCTATGAACAAGGGTATCAATCTTAAAACGGCTTCAAAGGCATTAATGACACTGAGAGCCGCCGGCATCGCCACGTATGTTTATCTTCTATTCGGAACACCTTCCGAGACAATCAAAGAAGCCCGTCGCACCCTTGACTTTACAGTCAAACACGCTGAATATATTGACTTTTTAAACCTGGCCATATTCAACCTGTCGATCAACAGCCCTGAGACCTCCGGACTTTCAACCGGGAAATTCTACGAGGGTGACCTTTCGCTGTATACTGATTTTAAGCACCCGAAAGGATGGGACAGACGCCAGATCAGGCAGTTTCTTGACAAAGAATTTAAAAAGCATCCTGCCATACAACAGATTCTCCGTAACCATCCGCCCTTATTTACCTCCAGCCATGCCCCGTTGTTTGCGATGGAACTTCCCAGTCAAGGCAAATGCATTTGAAAAAAACATACAGCTTTGCACCATTTCCCTTATGCTCCTGCTGCGCTCCGCTTACCCTTTCATCGATTCTCTTCCGCTCGATTCCCGAACTCGCTCTGAGCTTCAGACAGCGGGAATCGGTCTAAACGAGGCCTGGCCCCAGACACGCTACAGTTCATCGTGAAGGGTGTCCCAAGCGGTGCTCGATGTCGCACCACAAGAAAGGTGCGTTGCTGCAAAAGCATAGAACAATTCCAAGTACGTTTACCCTGACCCCTCAGCAGAATAAGTTGACACCCCTCTTCCTGTTTGATAGCATTAGAGAAAAATAACGGTTCAAACAGTTGTAACAGCTTGAACAGTTTGAACTTTTAAAAAAAAGGGGGAAAGATGACTGAACAGGAAAAGACTGAAAGCCCGGAATTTATGTATTTGCCTCTCGAAAGCATTCTCGTAGAAGAACAGATTCGCTCAAGCATAGATACAGAAAGTGAATCATTTAAGGCTCTTATGGAGTCAATCAAAGACCGGGGCGTCTTAGAGCCTGTCCTCGTGACGCCGAAAGACGGTAAATACTTACTGCTTTGCGGGGAGAGACGTTTCCTGGCAGCGCTGAAGCTGGGACTCACATCCATCCCCGTGCGGGTTGTGGATGCAGTAACCCAGAAGGACGAGATACTTGCCTTCCAATTGACTGAAAACCTCCAGCGGGAAGACTTAAACCCCATGGATCAGGCGAAAGGGATATTGGCATATATTCAGGCGAAACACCCTGATAAAAACTATGACGTGGATGGGGTGATGAGCGACTTGGTTAGGTATAATCGTAAGCCCGAAACCCTCCCTGAAGAAATCGTTAACACTGTGATAACGATTTCTGAAATCGTCGGAAAATCAATAATGACGCTGCATCGCACGATATCACTTTTGAAACTATCTGATGAAATACAGGCCGCTATCCGGGAGGGGAAATTACCTGTTTCACAGGGTTACATCTTTGCCTCCCACCTTGACTATCCCGATCTCAAGAAGGTTTTTGATAGTGTTATAACACAACCTGTTACCAACTCTACCCTTGAGCGGATGCTCACGCGGAAGTCAGAACCGCCGAAGAAACCCTTGCACCCCAAACTCTCACGACAGCGAACAAGCGTCAAAAATATAATGACCACTATAGAAGAAAATGCCGGCAAATATACCAAAGAAGACCTTGAGGAGTTCCTTCATGAATTATACGTCCTCTATGACTATATTCAGCAGCAGGCCTCTGTCGCGGTGTCGACGAAACCGCGCAAACCGCAGTTGTGAAGGGGTGATTCGATAGCATTAGGGAAAATTAATTGGGATGGATAAGCAGTATTATTTTAAGGCTTTGCTCCAAAAATTCATTTAACATTCAAGTTGAAATTGTTTGTATTTTCCATTTCATAGGGGTAGAATTCTTGGATACAGCAAAGTGGAAGCATGGGAGTGCTCATTAGCCAAAGTAAAATAATAAACTTTATAATTTACTTTACACTTAATAAGTAAAATAGGTAAGCTTATATTTTAGGTAAGAGGTGCTTTATGAATATCTCCGATTTCAGGGCGGGAACATTTCAGAAAGGTTACCAATATAAGTATTTCCTGCCGGAAAAAATAAACCATTCATTTTTTTGGACAGACGAGGGGATCAATGAACTCCTGGAAAGGGCTTCATTAAAGCTTGGGGAACTAAACTCCTTTTCAAGATTTGTCCCCGACACGGCCATGTTCATCATCATGCACATCTTCAAGGAAGCGGTTATATCGAGCCGGATTGAAGGAACACAGACCAATATCGAGGAAGCCTTAATCGAAGAGAAAGAGATTGACCCCGAAAAGCGCGATGACTGGCGGGAAGTAAACAACTATGTTTCCGCGATGAATAAGGCCATCGAAGAATTGAAAACATTGCCCCTGTCGAATCGGCTGATCAAGGATACCCACAGGATTCTTCTTTCGAGCGGACGAGGAGAACATAAAAATCCGGGAGAATTCAGGCAATCGCAAAACTGGATCGGGGGAGTTAGTCTTACGGACGCAGTATTCATTCCGCCTGCCCTCACAGAGTTGCCGGAACTGTTGTCAGACCTTGAATTATTTCTGCACAATACGGAAATCAAGGTCCCCCACCTGATCCGAATTGCCATTGCTCATTATCAGTTTGAAACCATCCACCCTTTTCTTGACGGTAACGGCAGGATAGGGCGCTTGCTTATCACGCTGTATCTGGTGAGCACCGGTGTTTTAGAGAAGCCCTTACTCTATCTGTCAGAGTTTTTCGAGAAAAACAAAACCCTCTATTATGATAACCTGACCTTTGTCAGGACCAAAAACGATCTTGGGCAGTGGATCAAATTCTTTCTGACCGGGGTCATTCAAACAGCGGAAGCCGGGGTATCCACCCTTACCAAAATTATAAGCTTGAAGGCATCTATCGAGCGTGGAAAAATTCTGATGATGGGCAAACGCGCAAAGCAGGGATCAATTTTTCTACATGCGCTTTTTTCCAAGCCCGTGGTGACAATAAAGGATGTTCAAAACATCACCGGACTTTCTCCCAAAGCAGCTAACGATCTTGTAAAGGTTTTTTTTGCGGAAGGAATTCTCAAAGAAACGACAGGCTATCAGCGCAACCGGGTTTTTGTGTTTGAAGACTATCTGAGAATGTTCAGATAATGAATAATAGAAACCGGCAGGGATGTAGGGAATGCAAATTGAGGAGACACGGGTTGCGAACCCCTATTTTGTAACCGGTATTTCATCACCAATAACTGGAGTTTCCTGACTTTTTCATTGGATGTTGCCGGAACACTGTTTTGCTCCCTGCTCCCTGCGCTTTCTTACCCATGCAACGGTTCGCATCCATTCGGCCTTCTAACTTGCCACTGGGCTTCGAGCAAATCAGGCCGGCCCAGGCGCGGCACTGGCCGCGGGCACATTTCTGCTTACCGGCAGGGCCCCAAGAAATGCTCGAAGTCGCGACTCGCAAAAAGTTCTTCCGGCTTTTACCGAAAGAGTTAACTAAAAAGTTATTTGGGCAACAGGCCGCAAATTGTGAATCCAAACTGAGAATCTAAAAAACCGGAAATCTCGGTTTTCAAAGTGCATGCCGCGGAATTGCCTGTTTGTATTGGTTTTACGAGGATTTCAGGGGTTTGCTGACACATTGTCAGCAAATGATTGTGAGTTGAAAGCTATGGACAATGGACTATTACCCGTTGAATGTTTTGAGAAGGATAAAATGGGAATGCGTGAATGTATGTGGAGAATTTGGCCACACAATCTCAGCCACGCAGGTTCTGATTGACACCCCTCCGGTAGTATTCAAAGGGGTTGACGAAAGGACATGTAAGTTATCCAGTGCAGGAAGCAACACTCCGGTCATGTGTTTTAAGCGATTCACTGGCCATTGACTCACAAAGATGGAGAGAAAATGTATGATTGCAGAATTTGGCCCCACAGGTTTTCCCCGTGCGTCAAAAAATTCAGAAGCGGTTCCAGCAAGGCGCCATTTCTCTACTCTGCCCCGCCGTGCTTAAACAAAGTTTTTCGCTAACTGCCTACTTATCTTTGAAAGCTAACAAATTCCTTGACATGTTAATTAATTAGCAGCAAAATGGAGAATAATGAAGAGTTAGGATAATGAGAAGTGCTGGATTGCAAAGTTTGATTCTTACTGATTTTATCCACTGGTTTTAGACATATGATTGAAAAAGCAGAGAAATTTCCTGAACAACCAGAATCTCACATTGTCGGACAGCGGGCTTTAGACGTCTTCAATTACCGTCGTCCGCAGCATTGGATAGTCAATCCTTCGGTTAGAGACTATGGGTGGGACGGGCTCGTCGAAATTGGGACTGGCGGTCTGTCCTTTTTGGTGCAAATGAAGGGCTCCGGCGATCCTTCCTATTCGAGTGAGAAAGACTTCGTCAGCGTGGGGCTAAAAGTTGCCACTGTAAACTTCCTTCAAGGCCACCTTGTCCCCGCCATGGTTTGTATATGCGATACAGGAGCCGCAGATACTCCTGTCTACTATGCCTGGCTCGATGAAGTAATTAGAGAGATCGAGACTCAAAACCCGATTTGGAGCGGACAAGAAACCGTAACTGTCAGGGTTCCCACTATTCAGAGGATTGACCAGAATGTATCGGACACGGTATCCGATTATGTATCAGAATGTCATAGTCGCCTTCAGATAGGCACGGAGATACTTGAGGTCATGGGAGTTGCCTCCGGCCTAAGTAAAGAACAGATGCGAACTTCATCAGCACCAGAACTAATGGAGCAGGCCATAAAACCCACGTTAGTCAAGGCAGGACTTATCGAGCTGTCCACAGACGAAGGATCGGAGCAAATCAATATTCTGTCCCCCGAAGACCAAAGACGATTCAAAAACATCCGAGAGATTTCTTTATTACTAAACGTCTTTAAGGACGACGAGGCTTGCCAGCGGCTTGACCGTTTGGAAAGTGAAATTGAACAAGCATCAGATGGGATAAAGGCCCCATACTTTAACAATAGGGGTGTTCTGGCCCTTCATACGGAGAAGAACGATTTGGATTCTTTAAAGTTCTTCTCTATGGCGGCCCAGTTAAGACCCTCAGAACCAAAATATGTGACAAATGGGCTATGGACAGAGTTCTCGATACGTAATGATGAGGGCAAAGCCGATCTCAGTATTGACTGGCAAGACAGGCTTGATAAGGTATTGGCGTCTAACCCGACCTTTGGCCCTGTAGTCAGGCTGAAGGCTATGCAAATAGCGCAGGCTTCAGGACATGAGGCGGCAACCGATTTCATTGTTAAAAGTCAGCTATGGCAAAAAGAACCTTTAGATTCCAGGCTCTGTTTGATCGAACTCTTGAAGGACACCGGGGAGTATGATCGAGCTATAGATGTTGTGGAACAGACAGAAAAGGAGGACGTTCCGTTAAATTCTCTTTTTTATTCCCTGGCTGGCTTCATCTTCCTCATGAAGGCCGTGAAAGGTCATGAACATAAGGGGCATGTCAGGTTCTCTACAGGACCAGCAGATATAAGTCCTGAACTACTGCAAAAGTCAAGTCACTACTATGGTCTCGCTTTTAAGGAACTTATTTCTGCCGGATTTCCGCTTCCCTGGGAAGATACTATCTCCAACTACTCAATGATCTTAAGCCTCTTGGGCAAATACGAGGAAGCCGCTAACGTAGCCAAACCATTTTTGCAGAGACATCCTGCAAGCCCAATGGTAAATGATGCTCTCGCCTCTGCGCTCTTCAGAAAGGGCGAACCGGAAAATGCAGTTCCCTATGCCGAAAAAGCTTTTGCCGGAGAACCAACCTCGCATAAATTGAAGAATCTGTGTCTATGCCTATTTTTGGCTGAGGATTATGAAAAACTGATCACAACGATCTCTGAGAACCGTAAGCAGGGGTTTGAAGATGTGGACGAAGAATGCCTTTTGCGATCCCTCTGTGCTATCGCTTATTATGAAATCGGAGAGGAAGAGGAAAGTAGCAAACAGATTCGAGCACTTGACGAAAAGGAATTTGTGGCCGACGCCCTGACGGTCAAGTGTACTATAGCGAGCAAAAACAGGGCATCAAAAGAGACCATCATCGGCATTCTGAACCAAGCCCTTGAAGCCGATCCGGAGAACCTTACAGTTCGAACCCATATTGCCGGTTATCTAAATCCAACGACTGTTGAAGATGCCAAGATCATAGAAGATTGTTTTGAGCATATCCTCAAGTTCAGGGACCTTCTACCTGAAGAATATTCAAACTACACCCGTGCCGTAAACACGCTCAACAAATATGAAAAGGCCAGAGATATACTGTACAAGGCTGTCAAGCGTTATCCTGGGATACCCAGTCTTATTCATGATCTGGCCCTTGCAGTAGAATGTACCGGGGATCAGGAAACAGCCTACCAATTATGCTCGGATTACATCAGGCTCGGGGGCAAGAGTTATGCTGTTTTAAAGAACACAGCCATTCTGGCTGAGATGACCGGGCGAACAGATGAAGCAATTAAACTGTTTTCTAGGGCGCTCAGTAAAAGTCATGATGCTCATGAACAAGGAGATATCCACTGCCAGTTATACGAGCTAAAAAGGAGAAAGGGCGTTTCGACAAAGGAACTGATTTCACACATACATGAATTCGGCAAAACTATAACAGGCGATGATACCACGAGAGAAGCACGGTATCTAACGATGATATTGATGGCTCCGAAACCATCTGACCAAGCCGATAAGGAACTCGAATTGTGGTTTGAAGAAGCCAAACGGAGATTAGGTGAGTTCGAACGGAAGCATCCGAAAAACCCCTTTCTAAAGGGCTTCAAAATTAACACAGCACTCTCCCCTGAGGAGCAGGCCTGGGACATGATGACAACTATCTCATCAGTGACTCTTCCGGCTCGTATGAGGGGCGCGCAGCTTGAGATGGCCGCGCGGAGCGGCACATGGGCTTTCGTGTTTAGGGCTGAGGTCTTATCTAATTCAGTTTTTTCCTACTGGTCTCTATGCACAGCATCCGAAGAACGTTCACACGCTATCCATATCTGGAGTCCGGATATATCATTGGATGAGGAGAATAAGACTGCGGGAGCCGCAAAATCGGCGTGTGTAGACATTACCACCCTGCTCGCCCTCGCGCAACTTGATATGTTAGACCTGTTAGAGATCCTTGATCAAGTGGTTATTTCGCTCAGCACAAAGAGGGCATTGGCCATCGAGCTTGAAGGTATCCTGAGCGCCCCCTACCCTCTTGCCCAAAAAATTGATGTCTGGCTCCGTACAAACAGGAGCAGGGTGCGTGTGCGAAGGTTTCCCTGGTCTAAAGGCTTCGACTTTGAAGATAATGAATCTGAGAGCAACGTGCCTGGTCTTCTTACGCCTTTTCAGCCATCAATTGCAAAGATGTTGCCTTACGGGGTCGGCGAATCCGTGAAACTTGCGGCCTTCTTGAACTTGCCACTCTATTCTGACGATGTCTTCGCGAGATATATTGCATTAAAAGATAATAACGTAAAAGGGTTCAGCACAATCAGCATGGTTGCGGCGCTTCGAGAAAAAGGCAAGATCAGCTTGGCCAGTGAGACTGAGGTCTTTGGGAAAATGCTGAAACTGAATTTTCGAATCGTACCTTTCAACTCTCAGCATCTTTACTGCAGCTTGGAGAACGTGGCAAATTCTCTTACAACAAAGGGTAGAATTCCGCGAGCTAAGGATTTGATTCAAGATGAGACGCTTGGGAGTCTGCTGCGTCAGTTCGCAGATTCTTCGATAGAGCCTGCGGGTCTTTATCGAATTGCCATAGACTGGTGGATCGCGATTCTAGAAAAGGGTTTGCCGACAGGGATACTTGAACAGAGCATGGTTTACCTTCTCTTTGCCTTCTCTCAAAGGACGGTTGGAGGCGTACTCAAGGGAGTAGTGAAGGATGAACCCGATGAAATACGGGCTGCTCTTCTCACTTTTTTCTTACTGAAGGTCAGTCAAAAAGACAGTAGATTAATACCGGCGGCTTGGTCTGCAGTGAAGACTTATTGCGAAGAGCATTATCGGGACCAGGCAACTTTTCAAAAAGTCATTTTTGAAAAACTTCCAAACTGGTTTGTAAAGTTGCTGGAAATGCGTGTCAAAACCAATAGCTACGACAAGGTAAAAATACTGGCCTCCTTCACCACCAAACTGCCTAACGGTGACAGAACATTGATAGAAGAATATATTGTTCGCCATATCAGGCCATCATTCTTGACTTAAACCGGGCACACAAGCCAAGAAGGTAGTCCTTAACATAGGACAGGGAGGAGACAAAGGGCCTGCCCTTGAATTTTGAATTCCGGCAGGTGAAGGTTCGGCATATCCTACCATCCTTAAAACCCCTTCAGACAATTTGTAGACACTGTGTCTACAAACATATAATCCGCCGCAAAGCCAATAAATACAACGCTTCGCAGACGAGACGAAATATCGATGGGGACGTTGTTTCTCGGCGTGCATTAGTTATTCCTTCTTTACCGCCTTCTCGATAAAATAGGGGACAAAATGTCGCCCGGAGTCAGGTTTAATCGCCCTGACAGCACTGCAACCAATTATGCAATTTGTGGCTTAATACGATTTTTCAGGGCCTTAAATTGCTCATATATGTCGTATTGGTGCGGATTGAAGAGGTGTAAAATAGAAATGCTTGTAAAAACATCTTTAAAAAACCTCTCAAATTCCCGTTAAAACCATTTGACAAAGAAAAAATGTCATGTAATAGCAATTGGATAGCCAAGCGATCCTTAAGTGCTATTACATGAAAAAAAGCCCTGAAAAGTCGTATTATACCCAATTTGTCAATGCTATTTACAATTAGCATAAATATTGAACTGGGCAACCATCACTTATTTATGGCGGCAACGAAAGCTATATATACAAAGGAGTGAAGGTAACAGGCTGGACGGAATCGGGCATTCTCCTTCATTCATAAGGAAGGGACAGCAACAAATTAGGAGAACTCACCTGTAGAGACAAAAAGATGACTGACGGAACAACCAGAAATTATTATGTTGACGAAGCCGGGGATGGAACAATCTTCAATGCCAGAGGCCACAATTATCATCGGCAGCGAGGAGAAACAATAAACCCAAATATGTCGTTAGGAAGGTGTCGGGGTAGTTGCTCGTGGACTGACCTCGCAATTAAACCGCCCCGGAGCAAACCGTCGAGAGGCGAGGAAGCTTGGTCTTTTGCTGTTAAGCAAAAGTTCCGAAGCCGAACGCGAGCATAAACAGCCCGCACAGCGGGCGAGAGGGGGAGGCTCCACGAGCTTTGCTTGCGGAGGGGGCGACGCGAGCCCCGGTAATTGAAGCCGTTGGAGCGGAATGAGTGTGTTTGAGAGGGATGGTCCGACACCCATATGATTCTAACGATAAATCCGGGATTATTAAGAAATGGCAGATTGTGCCCGTTTGAGATCTTCTTCCGTGTCGATGCCGAAACCATTATAATCGGTTAGCAAGACCTTTATTTTATAGCCGTTTTCGAGGACCCTGAGTTGTTCGAGGGATTCTGCCTCTTCAAGAATACCCTTTTCCATGGCGACATATTTTTCGAGGAATGAACGGGAAAAGGCGTAAATACCGATGTGTTTGTAAATGCTGTTCGGAGTTCGGAGTTTGGAGTTCGGAGCAGTTTGCTCGGCCCCTTGAACCCTCGGCCCCTTGAACCCTTGGCCCCTTAAGTATGGTATCGGTGAACGGGAAAAATAGAGGGCAAAACCGGATTTGTCGAGGACAACCTTGACCGTGTTGGGGTTTGTGTATTCTTCTTCATCAATAATGGGGCTGCATAATGTGGCCATATCAAGACGTTCTTTTGCCATTGCATCGAAAAGCATATCCACCATATCAGACCTTATAAACGGCTCGTCCCCCTGGAGATTTACGATAATATCCGCATTTTTTCCTTGAAGTGCCTCCCGGCATCTGTCCGTGCCGCTCCTGCAATCGGGGCTTGTCATTGCCACAACTGCCCCGAATGCTAATGCCCTGTCCCGTATTCGCTCATCGTCTGTGGCAATAATGACCTCGTCCTTCAACTTCGATTCCATAGCCTTTTCGTACACCCACCGGATAATCGGTTTTCCGCCGATCTCCCGTAGCGGTTTCCCCGGAAGCCGTGTTGAAGCGTATCGTGCCGGTATGACTATTATTTTTTTCATAGTTTAACCTTTAACATTGAACAGTATATTACCGTCTTCCTTCCACTTGAACCCTTGACCCCTCGAACCCTTGTTATTTCACTTTTCACATTACACCTTGTCCCGCCTTCGGCAGGATTAAAACTTGCACGTTTCACTCTTCACCTTTCACCATACAGATATTTCTTCAAAAACATCCCTGTATAACTCGCTGGTTCGTGCATGATCAGTTCCGGAACCCCCTTTGCAATAATCGACCCGCCCTTGTCGCCGCCTTCGGGCCCCAAGTCAATGATATAGTCGGCGCACTTTATCACGTCCATATTATGCTCGATTACAACTATCGTATTCCCTCTTTCAACAAGTTCGGACAGTACGTGGAGGAGTTTGTCGATATCAGCAAAGTGGAGTCCTGTTGTGGGCTCATCGAGAATATATAATGTTCTTCCTGTATCCCTCTTCGACAGTTCCCTCGAAAGCTTTATCCTCTGTGCCTCGCCCCCTGAAAGCGTTGTTGCCGCCTGTCCGAGGCGTATGTATCCAAGCCCGACGTCGTTAAGTACCTTTAGTTTGCTTTTGATGAGAGGATGGGCATCGAAGAACTCTGTGGCCTGGGTAACGGACATCTCAAGCACATCGGCAATGCTCTTACCTTTGTATTTTACCTCAAGGGTGTCCCTATTGTACCGTTTTCCCTTGCAGATATCGCAGACAATATACACATCGGGGAGAAACTGCATTTCAATCTTGACAAAGCCTTCCCCTGTACATGTTTCACACCTGCCGCCTTTCACGTTGAAGCTGAACCTGCCTTCCTTGTATCCCCTGATTCTCGATTCGGGGAGTTTTGCAAAAAGCTCACGGATATGTGTAAAAATGCCTGTATATGTGGCAGGGTTTGACCTTGGCGTTCTGCCAATGGGTGACTGATCTATGTCTATTACCCTGTCTATGGCTTCATGACCTGTTATTGTATCTATCTCCCCGGCCCTATCCTTAGATTTGTACAATTTCTGCTTGAGGAGCGGGTAGAGGGTATCAACCACCAATGTGCTTTTACCTGACCCTGAAACGCCGGTAATACAGGTAAAAACACCGAGTGGTATTTCCACGTCGATATGCTTTAAATTGTGTTCCCGTGCACCCTTAATGGTGAGAAACCCCTTTGCTTCTCTTCTTTCTTCGGGAAGCTCAATCTTTAACCTGCCCGATATATAGAGGCCGGTAATTGATTCATCGTGCTTCACAAGCTCGGAAGGTGTGCCCTGAAACACGAGATAGCCTCCGTTTTCGCCGGCGCCTGGCCCGAGGTCGATGACGTAATCAGACGAAACAATAGTGTCGTGGTCATGCTCTACCACAATCACCGTATTGTCAAGGTCTCTGAGCCGTTTCAGCGTTGCAAGGAGTCTCTCGTTGTCCCTCTGATGGAGGCCGATACTCGGCTCGTCAAGTACATAGAGGACCCCGGTTAAACCTGATCCTATCTGGGTTGCAAGCCGTATCCTCTGGGATTCCCCCGACGACAGGGTAGAAGAATTCCTGTTGAGCGCTATATAATCAAGACCCACATCTATAAGGAATTTCAGGCGTGATATAATCTCTTTCAGGATATTCCGTGCTATCTCCCTTTCCTTTTCGCTGAGGGCTAATTCACTGAAATAACGGAGGGATTTTGTTAAGGTCATCCTCGCAACATCGTCAATATTCAAACCGTCAATCTTTACCCACAACATCTCCTTTTTTAAACGCGCACCGTTGCATGTTGGACATGGTATGAGATTTATAAACCTCTCAAGCTTCTCTTTTTCATAGAACTGGGCATTTTCCCATTCGTGCTGGAGTTCGTTGATGACCCCTTCAAAAGGTTTTTTCGTAAAATATCTCCTCCCGCCCCTGTCAACGAAAAACTCGATCTCCTCACCCTTTGAGCCATTGAGGATAACGTCCTGGACATTCTTTGGTAAACCCTTGAAAGGGGTTCTTATGTCTATCTTGTAATGATTCACAAAGGCTTCGAGAAACGGCAGGAAACTGACGGGGTTTTTCTCGCCCCAGGGTACTACCGCACCTTCCCTCAAAGAAAGGTCCAGATTCGGTACGATAAGGACAGGGTCAAAATACTCCTTTACGCCGAGACCGTTGCAGGTGGGACAGGCCCCATAAGGGTTATTAAAGGAGAACATCCGCGGGGCAATCTCAGGATAGCTTATCCCGCAGTCCGGACAGGCAAACTTTTCACTGAAGACATGCATGCTCTTATCTGTTTGTATCTTAATAATGCCATCGGCCTTCTGGAGGGCAAGTTCTACCGCTTCAAAAAGTCTCCTCTCGATCCCCTCCCTGATGGTAATCCTGTCGATTATGACATCAATTTCATGTTTTTTGTTCTTGTCGAGTTGAATTTCTTCAGATAGATCGGTTACTTTTCCATTCAATCTTATTTTTGTAAAGCCCTGCTTCCGCAATTCATCCAGTTCCTTCCTGTATTCTCCTTTTCTCCCGCGCACGATAGGCGCAAGCACTGTCAGCATGGCTCCCGTGCCAAGTGAAAGTATTATGTCTACTATCTGGGGGGCGTGCTGGCTTTTTATCTCTTTGCCGCAGCCATAGCAGAACACATGGCCTATCCGTGCAAAAAGAAGCCTCAGATAATCATAGATCTCCGTTACCGTTCCCACGGTGCTCCGAGGGTTTTTGCTGAGGGTTTTCTGCTCTATACTGATTGCAGGGGACAGGCCTTCTATATAATCCACATCGGGTTTTTCCATGAGCTCCAGAAACTGTCTTGCATAGGAAGACAGGGACTCGACGTACCTGCGCTGGCCCTCTGCATAGATCGTATCAAAGGCGAGGGTGGATTTCCCGGAGCCGCTGGGACCTGTAATAACCACCATCTTATTCCGGGGAAGCTCCACGTCTATATTTTTAAGGTTATGCTCTCTGGCGCCTTTCACAAATATTCTATCCATAGCGTTAAAATGTAACAGATTTAGTGGTGGTAGTAAAGACTGGAAAGACCGTGACGGATTATGCAATGCGGATTACCCGTCATGGATTAAATATTGATTGTTCCCATCTTAATATGGTAGTTTTCAATGAAATGGATGAATTTTACAGAATTTCACGATTGCCGCCCTATGGTCTGGGTGTAGTAAGAGATCTTCTTTTTGAGGCACGGAGAAAGGGCGAGGATATCATTGACCTTGGCATGGGCAATCCCGACATGGCGACACCGAAATATATTGTTTCAAAACTTGTAGAGGCTGCACGAAACCCTAAGAATCACAGATATTCCGTTACCAAAGGGATATACAAATTAAGGGTAGCCGTAGCAAGTTGGTATAAAAGGAAATATAACGTAGATATAGATCCGGAAACAGAAATAGTTGTCACTATGGGGGCTAAAGAGGGCTTAGGTCATCTTGTGCTCGCAACGATAAGCCAGGGCGAAGTTGTATTTGTTCCTGACCCGGGTTATCCTATCCATATGTATTCCGTAGTTATTGCCGGTGGCGATTTAAGGACAATCCCGCTTATTCCCAAAGAGGAATTTTTTGACAGGTTGAGCATCGCTGTAAAGACCACATGGCCGCAACCGAAGATGCTTATTATCAGCTTCCCGAATAATCCTACCACAGAGGTCATAGAAATCGACTTTTTCGAGAAGATATATGAATTTGCAAAAGAACACAACATCATGGTAGTCCATGATTTAGCGTATGCGGACCTGGTTTTCGACGGTTACAATGCGCCGAGTTTTCTCCAGATAAAGGGGGCGAAGGAAGTGGGTGTGGAGTTTTTTTCCATGTCGAAGAGTTATAACATGCCAGGATGGAGGGTAGGTTTTGTTGTAGGGAACAAAAAGATGATTTCAGCGCTGGGCAGAATCAAAAGCTATTTTGATTATGGTGTTTTCCAGCCTATCCAGATTGCCTCTATCATCGCACTCAACGAAGGAGACGACGACGTTACAGACATTGTTGAAAAATACCGGAGAAGAAGAAACGTTCTCTGTGAAGGACTTACCCGCTATGGATGGACAGTAGATAAACCAAAAGCCACTATGTTTGTCTGGGCAAAAATCCCCGAACAGTTTGCATCTATGGGTTCTCTGGAGTTTTCGAAACTCCTTTTGCAGGAAGCGAAGGTGGCTACATCACCGGGGATAGGGTTTGGAGAATATGGCGAAGGTTATATCAGGTTTGCACTTGTTGAAAACGAACACAGGATCAGACAGGCTGTAAAAGGCATCAGAAATCTTTTGTATTCCGCAACTAAGAAATGATCGGCGTTGGCATTATAGGTCTTGGAACCGTTGGCGTAGGAACGTACAAAATTCTCAGCCAGAATAGTTCCCTTTTAACTGAAAAGACCGGGCTTGAAGTCAAAGTCATTAAAATTGCAGATATAGACCTCGAACGTGCCAGGGGAATCGATATTGACAGGAATATCCTCACAAAGAATGCCTATGAAGTGATAGAAGATAAAGATGTGGATATTGTTGTGGAGCTTGTCGGCGGGATAACCCCTGCATTCGACTACATCACCGCTGCTATCAAAAACAAGAAATGGGTCGTCACGGCAAACAAGGCGCTCCTCGCAGAAAGGGGCGACGAGATATTCGGGCTTGTTGAAAAAGAGAATTGTGAAATAGGTTTCGAGGCGAGCGTATGCGGTGGCATACCGGTCATAAGGGCTATACGGGATGGCCTTGTGGGGAATAAAATTAATTACATCCTCGGCATCCTGAATGGCACAAGCAATTACATCCTCACGAAAATGACGGAAGAATGCGTTTCCTTCACTGATGCTCTGAAAGATGCACAGATGCTGGGATATGCTGAGCAAGATCCCACTCTCGATATTGAAGGCATTGATGCAGCGCACAAACTGTCCATACTTATCCGTCTGGCCTTTCATTGTCCCGTTACCATGGCTGATATTACAACCGGTGGCATATCAAAGATTGAGCCTATCGACATAGAGTTTGCAAAGGAATTCGGTTATAGGATTAAGCTCCTTGGTCTGGCAAAAGAACAGGACGGCTTAATCGATGCCCGCGTTGAGCCGGCAATGATACCCACCACCCACCCCATGAGTAATGTAAACGGTGTATACAATGCCGTCTATGTCATAGGAGACAGGGTGGGTCCGAATCTTTACTACGGAAAGGGGGCAGGGGCAGATCCTACGGGCAGTTCAGTGGTAAGTGACATCATGGATATGGCGTACAGGATCAAGGCAAAGGACCTGAAGGCACGTATCCCCAGATTCAAAAACGGTGAGACAATGATGCGGAAAGGGGGAGATACCCTGGTTCCATTTTATATGAGAATTACAACCGAGGATAGGACCGGTGTTCTTTCAAAAATATCCGGTATTCTTTCAAATTACGATATAAGCATCTCTACCGTTATTCAGAAAGGAAGAAAAGAAAAGGGACACGTTCCCATCATAATGCTCACCCATGAAGCAGTAGAAAAAAACCTGAAAATGGCAAAAGTCGAGATAGACCGGTTACCTTTTATAAAGGGAGAGAGTGTACATATACGGATTGAGGAAGGAAACCTTTAATATCCGATGCATCTTTTGACATAATGAGGAACAGCAAATGAAATATGTAGTGATTATCGGCGACGGGATGGCGGATTTTCCCCTTGAAAAATTGGACGGCAAAACCCCTCTCATGGCTGCGGAAAAACCATACATGGACATGATGGCAAGGGAAGGATTCTGCGGGAAGGTTGTCACAGTACCTGAAGGCTTTTTGCCCGGAAGTGATGTGGCCTGCATGTCCATATTCGGCTACGATCCGGCTAAGTATTATACCGGAAGGGCGCCCATCGAGGCATTCGGTATGGGAATAGCAATGGACGAAAATGACGTGGCTTTCAGGTGCAACCTCGTAAACCTTGAATTTGCCTCTGCCGGAACGGTTATGGGTGATTACAGCGGAGGCCACATCACAACGCCGGAAGCAAAAATCCTCATTGAAGACATAAACAAAAAGCTGGGGAATAATGAATTTGTTTTTTATCCGGGGGTAAGCTACCGGCATATCATGCTCTGGAAGCACGGTCTCTGGCAAATGAAAACAACGCCGCCCCACGATATAACGGAAAAAGACATTGCACCATATATACCGTCAGGCAACGGCTCAGAAACACTCGTCGATTTGATGAATAAATCACAGAAAATTCTCGGAGGGCATCCGCTCAACACAAAGAGGATCAAAGAGGGCAGGCTTCCCGCAAACAGCATCTGGCTCTGGGGGCAGGGAAAAAGCTCGCAGTTTCCATCATTTTTTGATAAATATCAACTGAAAGGGGCAACGGTTGCTGCTGTTGACCTGGTTAAGGGAATAAGCAGCATGATAGGCTTTGATACCCCATTTGTTAAAGGCGTAACAGGATATATTGATACAAACTTTAAAGGGAAAGCACAAAAGGCGTTGGAACTTCTTCGGGATCACGACATCGTTTACATCCATGTTGAAGCCCCCGACGAGGCATCACATAACGGGAATACCCAGGAAAAGATACAGGCAATTGAACACATTGACAGAGAAATTGTAAGCACTATGTATGAATCCCTCAATGAACCGGTTAAGTTTCTAATAGTTACAGATCACGCAACCCCCATCTCCATGAAAACGCACTATGGCTGCCCCGTTCCTTTTATCATATTCACAAAAGGCAAGGGGGAAAGCGGAGGTTCTTCCCCTTCCGGCTATAATGAAAATGCAGGAGAGGAGGAGTTTACCGGCGAAGAGCTTATCACCTTTTTTATAAGGGGGCAGAAACCATGAGACAAAAATTCATATTTGTGACAGGCGGTGTTGTATCATCCCTCGGCAAGGGCCTTGCCTCTGCATCAATAGGAGCCCTCCTTGAAGCCCGGGGTTTGAATATAATGATCAAAAAGCTTGATCCCTATATTAATGTCGATCCGGGTACAATGAACCCCTTTCAGCATGGTGAGGTTTTTGTTACCGAAGACGGTGCAGAGACCGACCTTGACCTCGGCCATTACGAGCGGTTCACGCACGCTCCCATTTCAAAGAACTGCAACTTCACAACAGGTCAGGTATACGATACGGTCCTTTCCAAAGAGCGAAGGGGAGAATACCTTGGGGGGACAGTTCAGGTTATCCCCCATATCACGGATGAGATAAAGAAAAGAATCCTCAGTGTGGATGATGGTATTGATGTAGTCATCGTAGAGATCGGCGGTACCGTGGGTGATATTGAGAGCCTTCCGTTTCTTGAAGCAATACGTCAGCTCAGGAATGATCTGGGCAAGGAAAATTCACTTTTCATTCATCTTACCCTTGTACCTTTCATTAAAACTGCAGATGAGATGAAATCAAAACCGACTCAGCACAGCGTTAAGGAATTAAGGGAGATAGGCATTCAACCAGACATCCTTTTGTGCCGCACAGAAAAGGATCTCTCACAGGGTTTAAAGGATAAGATTTCCCTCTTTTGTAATGTGGATAAAGATGCGGTCATTGCAGCCAAGGATGTGAATGTTATCTATGAAGTTCCTATCATTTACTATAATGAGGGGCTTGACGACAAGATTACGAAACTCCTCAACATATGGGCGAAAAAACCCGACCTTTCCCAATGGGAAAAGATTGTTGATGTGATTAAAAACCCGAAGAAGCAGGTAGATATTGCGATTGTCGGCAAGTATGTAAAACTGAAAGATTCCTATAAAAGTCTCAACGAAGCCCTTGTACATGGCGGGATTGCAAACAACTGCAGGGTGAATTTTCACTATATAGATTCTGAAGACCTGGAAAAAGGATTAACGGCAGAACTTCTTGAAGTGGACGGAGTGCTGGTGCCGGGCGGTTTCGGTGACAGGGGCATCGAAGGAAAGATAAATGCAATCCGGTATGCACGGGAAAATAAAATACCATATTTCGGTTTGTGTTTGGGAATGCAGCTTGCCGTTGTGGAAATGACAAGGCATCTTGCAGGGTGCACAGGTGCGCATACATGTGAAATCGATGAAAATACCCCTTATCCGGTCATATATCTCATCGAAGAGTGGGTTGACAGGGATAACACAGTTCAGAAAAGGGATAAATTCTCCGATAAAGGCGGGACTATGCGTCTTGGTGCATATCCATGTGAGCTTTTACCTGGGAGTCTTGCCAGCAAGGCATATGGTCAGGATCTGATCCATGAACGGCACAGACACAGATATGAATTCAATATGGATTTTCGTGAAAGGCTCGAGCAATGCGGCATGATCATTTCAGGCATATCCCCGGATGGCAAGCTTGTAGAAATCGTGGAGCTTAAAGATCACCCCTGGTTTCTGAGTTGTCAGTTCCATCCCGAATTTAAATCAAAGCCCTTTGATCCACACCCCCTTTTCAGGGAATTTATCAAGGCATCTTTAAAGCAGAGGCAAGAAAAGCAGAAATGCAAAAAGAAGTGACAGTTGGAAATATCAGGATTGGACGCAAACCATTTGTTTTTATCGGTGGACCCTGCGTAATCGAGGGTGCGGATATCACCTTAAGGATAGCGGAAGGCCTCAAGGGCATTACTGCGCATCTTAACATCCCCTTTATCTTTAAAAGCTCATACGATAAAGCGAACAGGACATCCGTAAAAAGCTACCGTGGATTGGGTATCGAAGAGGGATTAACAATACTTTCGAAGGTAAAGGAAGACCTTGGTGTGCCGGTTTTAACTGATGTTCACTCAGTATATGAGGCAGGCATGGCAGCCGGTGTTGTTGATGTGTTACAGGTACCGGCGCTCCTTTCAAGACAGACAGATTTGCTTGTTGCATGCGGAAATACGGGCAAGCCTGTTAACATCAAAAAGGGCCAGTTCCTATCTCCCCATGACATTCGATATGCCATTGAAAAGGTAGAATCTACAGGTAATTTCCAGATAATGGTTACAGAGAGGGGAACGTCCTTCGGATATAACACACTCATAAATGATTTCAGGGCAATCCCGATTATGCAGGGGTTTGGTTATCCCGTTATCTTTGACGCTACCCACAGTGTTCAAAAACCGGGTGGAGCAACAGGCAGATCGGGCGGAGAACCTGATTTTATATTTCCGCTATCAAAAGCGGCTGTTGCAACAGGTGCAGACGGGATTTTCATGGAGGTACACACTGACCCATCCAAGGCGCTCTGTGATGGCGAAAATTCTGTAGCGCTTGCTGACCTTTACCGGTATCTCGAGGTATTGAAGAGGATAGAAGAAGCGTTATGAAAAAAGCAGGGTTCGAGGGTTCGAAGGTTCGAGGGTTCGAGGGTCAGGGATCTGCAGGCTTTCCCGCCTGCCCCTCGGTTCTGGCGGACAGGAGCCTGCGTACGAGCAACTCAAAACTCAAAACTAATAGTCCTGGGGATTGCTGATGTCCGGTAAATCCCGTTCAATCGACATAGGGAAGAATGTCCTCAAGAAAGAGGCCGAAGCGATTCTCAAGGTCCTTGACGGGCTTGACGGTTCATTTGAAAAGGCTGTCGATACCCTCTATCATTGTACCGGACGAGTAGTGCTCACCGGTATCGGTAAATCGGGTCTTGTGTGTAAAAAGATTGCATCGACCCTTTCGAGTGTGGGTACTCCTGCGTTGTTTCTTCATCCCGCTGATTCACTTCACGGCGACCTCGGTATGCTTCAAAAAGGCGATGTGCTTATTATTGTAAGCAATAGCGGTGAAACCGAGGAGGTCATAAAGATATTCCCCTGGATAAAAAGGATGGATATCGCTACGATCATTATTACAGGCAATATAAACTCGACTATCGCAAACTATGGTGACACTGTCCTTGATGTTAATGTTGATGAGGCATGCCCTTTTAATATGGTGCCCACATCGAGTACCACAGCCACCCTTGCCCTTGGTGACGCCCTCTCAATGGCCCTTATGGAAAAAAGGAACTTCAAGATGGAGGATTTTGCCTCTCTCCACCCTGGGGGTACAATCGGGAGAAAACTTCTTTTAAAGGTCGAAGATCTTATGCACACAGGGGAAGCCGTTCCCCGGGTACATGAAAACATGCCTATGAAACATGCTATCTTTGAGATAACGTCAAAAAGGATGGGCGTTACAGCCGTCCTCAACGAGAAGGAAGAGTTGGCAGGGATAATAACAGACGGTGATTTGAGGAGGGCCATCGAAAAATTTGATAATGTCCTTGAAAAGAACGCTGTTGATGTGATGACCCGTAACCCAAAAACTATTCAAAAGGATGCCCTTGCAGCGTTTGCGTTAAAAAATATGGAGGAGTTTTCCATAACCTCACTTTTCGTAATGGAGAAAGAAGGTGAAAATCGTCCGGTGGGCATTATCCACATCCACGACCTTTTGAAAGCTAAAATAGTATGAAAGAACGATGCACGATCTGCAGTTTCTCTGGAAACCAGAAAAACTAAAGAAACATAGGATGTTATCGTTTATCGGGTATCGCGTATCATGTAAGATAGCCATGGAGATAGATGAAAGACCGAAATATTGTAGTGTATGTTGCATTAGGATTTGTCATTTCAAGCCTTGTTCTGGCTTTCTATTTCTTCTTTAAAAAACCTCTCAAAATAAGCACTCCCTTTTTAGACCAGGAGCGCAAGGTCATTGTTTTCAAAGATGTGAAGTATTCAGGTGAAAAAAGAGGTATTGTTGACTGGGAAATAAAATCGAAGATTACGAGAAAATTTATCGATAAACCCATTGTGGAAATGGAAGACATCGATGGCATGTATAAGCCAAAACCGGATGTCACTGTCTTTTTTAAAGGCACGAGCGGTTCTATGGACACTGAAGCGGAAAAAGGCACCGTTGAAAATGTTGATATCATATATAAGGGTAACTATACGCTGAAGAGCAGGTTCATGGACTTTGATTTCAAGAAAGGTGTTACCTCAACAACGGCCCCTGTGGACATAAAAGGCGCTAAGCTTACCCTCAGGGGTGTTGGTTTGACGGCCAACACGAATGAGGAGACCGTGAGAATCGAAAAGGACGTGACAGGCTACATTGAAACGGAAAAGGGGAAATACCGGTTTGAATCTGACAGTTTCATATACTTCTTGAAAGATAGTGCATACATTCTTGACGGCAGGGTTGTCATGAAAGGTGAAGAGATGAACCTCCTCTGTGATAAATTGATTATCTTTTCGAAGGGAGATGAGGTTGAGAAAATCGACGCAAAAGGAAAGGTGAGATTAATTTCAAAAGGGACTATTGCGAAAAGCGAAAAGGCAGTATATCATTTTAAAGAGGACAGGATAGTGCTTACCGACAGACCGAAGATACTTAAAGATAATGTTGAGATGGAAGGTGAATCGATTGTATACAGCCTTTCCAGTGGAAAGTTCTTTATAAATAAACCAAAGATGAGGATTGAAAAATAATGTCCGGTACGCTAACGCTTTTTGCAGAGCATTTGTCAAAATCCTATAATGCAAGGAGGGTCGTTAACGATATTTCCATACACATGAAAACAGGAGAAATCGTAGGGCTTTTTGGCCCTAACGGTGCAGGCAAGACAACCACCTTTTTTATGATAATAGGATTTATCAAACCCAACTCCGGGAAGATTCTCCTTAATACAGAAGATATTACCACACTGCCCATGTTCATGAGGGCAAGAAAGGGGATTACCTATCTGCCACAGGAACCGTCAATATTTAAAAAAATGACAGTTGAAGATAACCTCAAGTCTATCCTTGAATTCAATAATGTGGAGAAGGAATTGATGGAGCACAAAACCTTGGAATTGCTTGAATCCTTCAAACTGGAACACCTGTCAAAGAATAACGCTGATTCACTCTCAGGCGGGGAGAGAAGAAGGCTGGAAATAGCGAGGGCCCTTATGATTTCCCCTAAATTCATGCTTCTTGATGAGCCCTTTTCGGGTATTGACCCCATATCTGTGTCAGATCTGAAAAAGATAATAAACGGGTTAAAAAGGAGAGGTATCGGCATTCTCCTTTCGGACCACAATGTAAGAGACTCCTTGCCGATTTGCGACAGGGCATATGTGGTAAACAACGGCCAGGTACTTCTTGAGGGAACTCCTGATGAAGTAGCAAAGGATAAAATGGTTCGAGAGGTGTACCTGGGAGAGGAATTTTACATTGATGTTGGAACTTAAACAGACCCAGAAGTTATTGCCTGTCTTAACCCAGCAACTCCAGCAGGCAATCAAGCTTTTGCAACTGTCACAATTAGAGCTCACAGAGGCCATAGAGCAGGAACTCAATGAAAACCCCATTCTCGAAGTAACAGAGAAGGAAGAGAAGGAAGAACCAGAAGAACCGGTTCAGGAAGAAGTGGATATGACGGAATTCCTCAACAGATACACCTCTTCTGAGGAATTCATGGGAAGAGAGGACCGGGAGTACCCTGATTACGAAAATGTTGTAAAAAAGCCTTCCAATCTGAGGGATTATGTAAGATGGCAGGTGGGGCTTTCCGCTTTTGATCCAAACGAGCGCATTGTTGCTGAATGGATCATAGAAAATATCGATGATAACGGGTATCTGGCGTGCCCCATACCGGAGATAGCAAAATCATCAGAATTTCCTGTTGAATTGCTTGAAAATGTACTCACAAAAATTCAAAAACTTGATCCACCGGGCATCGGAGCAAGGGATTTAAAAGAGTGTATTTACCTTCAATACGAAGCAAAGGGGGAAAAAGACCCCATCTTCGAAGAGATTGTGAGCGCATATTTCGATCTGCTCCAAAATGTAAACTTAAAAGAGGTTTCAAAAAAGTCGGGATACCCTGTTGAAAAGATCAAGGAGGTTCTGGATAAAATAAAAAGCTTTGATCCAAAACCCGGAAGGAACTATAGTGAAGATTTTATTTCTTATGTGGTCCCTGATGTATATGTTGTGAAAGGGGAGGATGGTTTTGAGGTGTACCTGAATGATGAAGATATTCCTGAGTTTCGGATGAACAGGTATTATATGGAGCTTTACACAGGAAAAAACGTAGATAAAGAAACAAAGGGTTATATTAAAAGTAAGATTAAACAGGCGGAATGGTTCATAAAGAGCATTCAACAGAGGCAGAAGACACTTTACCTTGTTGCAAAGAGCATCGTAAAGTTCCAGGAGGAATTTTTTGAGCGTGGCGTAAGGTTCGTGAAACCACTCATCCTCAGAGATGTTGCCCGGGATATCGGGGTTCACGAATCAACAGTGAGCCGGATTACAACAAGCAAGTACATGGGCACCCAGCATGGCATCTTCGAATTGAAGTTCTTTTTCCCAACAGGCATCAGCAATGTGAAAGGGGACCAGCTTTCAACAAGCATTGTCCGTGATTTCATTACAGAACTCGTCGGAAAGGAAGATAAAAATTTTCCCCTTACAGACGATGAGATTGTCACGGCACTGAAGGAGAAATACAGCATAAAAATTGCGAGGAGAACGGTTGCTAAGTATCGGGATATACTAAATATAAGGTCTTCAAGGGAAAGAGTAACTCCCGGCTAAATTGGATTGACAGAGGGTATTTTATCTGTTAACCTTGTATTTGGGGCTGGATTTCTGGAAAGCATTAATTTGACAATGGAGGCATTATGGACATTACAATAAGTTTTAGGCACATCGATCCGGATGACAATTTAAAAAGATATGCAGAGGAAAAGATCACAAAATTGCAGAAGTATATTGAGGTTCCCCTGGATGTACATGTGGTACTATCCTTGGAAAGAAAATACAGACAGAGAGTTGATGTAATGTTCACGATAAATGGTGTGGTCATAAATGCACACGAAGTAATGGACGACATGTATGCCGCTATCGACAGTATCCTTGACAAGCTTGAAAGGAGATTGACCAGATACAGGGATAAACTTAAAAAATACAGGGAAGTAAAACCGAAGCGGAGTACTCCGGCATTGGAAGAAGTGGACTCAAAGATTATTGTTACAAGAACAATAGACGCAAAACCTGTTGATCCTGAAGAGGCTGTCATGCAACTGGAAGCATCCGGAGACAGTTTCATGATATTCCGGGACAGGGAGAGCGATAATGTCTGTGTTGTATATAAAAGGAAAGATGGTAATTTCAGTCTCATTGAAACGACGGGAAAAACACTATGAGAATTGAGGAGGTATTAAAAGAATCATGTGTAATTGACAGTTTGAAGGGCAACACAAAAACGGATATCCTCTTTGAGCTTGTTGGTGTTTTGAAAAAAGCCGACCTTATTGACGATGTGGAGGAGGTTGTCAATATTATCCTCGACCGGGAAAAACTTGGAAGTACCGGCATCGGCGATGGTGTGGCCATTCCGCACGGCAAAATGAAAGGGATACATAACTTTTTATGTGTATTCGGCAGGTCATTGGAAGGTGTCAATTTCGATGCGGTAGACCGGAAACCTGTTCACATCTTCTTTTTGCTCCTTGCCCCCGAAGATTCTGTAAGCTTACATCTCAAAATGTTGTCCAGAATTTCAAAAATCCTGAGAGACCCGTCCTTTAGAAAAAGGCTTATAGACCTTCCTGACAGCCGGGAGATTTACAAAGACATCATCGAAGAGGACAAAAAGGGTTGATCCGAATGTAATGAAGGGTATCACAGTTCAGGAACTCATCAAAGATAAAACACACAGATTAGAATTATACCCGATAGCAGGCCCGAAAGGCCTCTCCAGGAAGATTTATAATCCAAGAATACAAAAACTTGGTCTCGTTATCACAGGCCATATGGTTTATCTCCACCCCAACAGAATGCAAATTCTTGGCAATACAGAAATATCCTACCTCAGATTACTTGGCGAAACCGAGAGTTCTGCCATAATACAAGAACTTTGTAAAAATGATGTGGTCTGCTTCGTTGTGACACGCAACCTCGAAGCGCCTGACCATTTCCTTGCGGAAACAGAAGATAAAGACATTCCTCTCCTTAGAACAAAACTGATAACCTCTGTGTTCATAGAAAGAATTACAAGATACCTCGAGGAAAAACTTGCCCCCTCCACTACTGTCCACGGGGTGCTCATGGATATACTCGGGATCGGCACATTGATTCGGAAGGGTCGGTATAGGCAAAGAGCGAAAATGCCCTTGAGCTCATTATGCGGGGACATAGACTGGTTGTGGATGATGTCGTGTATGCAAAAAAGGTGGGCGCAATTGATATTCGCGGGGAGCCCCCTGATATGGTAAAAAACCTTTTAGAGATCAGAGGGATAGGGATTGTTGATATAGGACGCCTCTTCGGGGTCTCTGCATTAAGGGAAAAAATGAAAATCGACCTTGTTGTAGAGTCGCTCGATTGGGATGAAAATGTAGAACATGAAAGGGTCGGGTTAAAAGAAGACAAGTTCGGGCTCCTGGGGATTGATCTGCCTATCGTAAGAATCCCATAAGCTCAGGGCGAAACGTGTCCACAATAATAGAACTGGTTTGCAGAAATCACATACTGAAGCAGCATGGTGTAAACACTGCAATTGAATTGGAAGAAAAGGTATTGAAATCCATGAAAGTTGAGGCGAAAAAATGAAATTACTCATCGTAAGCGGTATTTCCGGTTCAGGAAAAACGACGTTTATGAGGGCGCTTGAAGACACCGGATATTTCTGCGTTGACCACTTTCCCCTGATCCTGCTGCAGAAGTTTTCTGAACTCTCGAGGCTCGCAGACAATAAAATCGAAAAGTGTGCCCTCGTTATCGATATCAGGGAAAAGGAATTTTTCGATTTGGGCAGGAATATTCTTAAAAGGATTAAGGATAAATTTGGTGCAGAGCTCATTTTTCTCGAAAGTTCTGATGATGCACTGATTAAAAGATTCAGCGAGACAAGGAGACTCCATCCCCTTTATAGCGCACCCAACATCAAGGATGCCCTGAAAGAAGAGAGGGAACTTGTTGACTGGATAAAAGACATCTCTGACAGAGTAATCGACACCTCACAGCTTACAACACACGAACTCAGGCGGTTTGTGCTGAAGACTTACAGTAGCTGGGATGAACAGAGGATGAAAATCAACCTCATGTCCTTCGGCTATTCATATGGAATACCTCTTGAGGCAGATATTGTGCTTGATGTGAGATTTCTCCCGAATCCGTTCTTTGTGGAAGGCTTGAGGGATAAAACAGGGCTCTCGAATGAGGTTGCGGAATACATCATGTCGGATGATGTCTTCAACAAATATTTCCTTTTGCTTTTGGATTTTTTGGTATATCTTATTCCCCTATATGAAAAGGAGGGGAAAAGTTACCTCACGATATGCTTTGGCTGCACAGGGGGAAAGCACAGGTCTGTGTTTATTGTGACAAAACTGGCAGAACATTTTTCCATGATGGGATATAATGCAAACTCTGTCCACAGGGACATTGAGAAGTAACGAGAAATGAGTTATAGAAATACTAAATACTAATTTCTAAACAAACCTGCCTTGCTAAGCCTGCGAAGCAGGGATTGGGGTATACAAATGTCCAAAATTCAAAAGTTTTGAACATTGTAATTTTGAATTTGTTTAGGATTTGGTGCTTATTGCTTTAGATAATTTTGGAGTTACTGGAGGATACGAATGATTGGTTTGGTTGTTATAGCACATTTGAATCTCGCCAAAGAGATGGTTGCTGCTACTGAATTGATAATTGGCAAACAGGAACAATTTGAATCGATCGGTATATTTCCTGATGAGGACATTGACAAAACCAGGGGCAAAATTATAGAGGCCTTGAAAAAAGCCGACTCAGGCGACGGGGTAATGATACTTACTGATATGTTTGGCGGCACACCATCGAATATCAGCCTCTCTTTTCTTGAGGAAGGGAAGGTTGAGGTAGTAACTGGAGTAAACCTCCCAATGTTGATTAAGCTCAATACATACAGGGAGGGCAGGCAGTTGGGTGAGCTTGCCCGTTTTATAACACAGTATGGGCAGAACAACATCTATCTTGCAACGGATGTGCTGAAACCGCGAAAGAAGGAATAGGGGGGAATGCTGGAAGGTATATTTACTATAAAGAACAGGTTGGGTCTCCATGCGAGGCCGGCTGCAACCTTTGTGAAGAAGGCAAACGAATTCAAGGCCGACATATGGGTGGAGAAAGATGGAACAGAGGTAAACGGAAAAAGCATCATGGGTCTTTTGATGCTTGCATGCCCGCTGGGAAGTAAAGTAATGCTGAAAGTTGACGGAGCTGATGAAGAAATGGCATTTCAGGAACTTGGCCAACTCATCGATGATGGTTTTCAGGAGATATGAGAGAAGAAACTTTTGTTAATAAAATGCTAAAAGGCATAGGCGTCTCATCAGGTATAACCTATGGGAGAGTTCGCCTGCTCGAGAGGGGGAAAATCCCTATAAACAAACGCCCCATCAAAGAAGAGCAGGGGGATAAAGAGATTCTCAAATTCCGCCATGCAATAAGGCATGCCGTTGAAGAGTTGAATGGCATAAAACAGACTATGCCTGACGACGAAATGCGAAAGCACTCTTTCATAATTGATGCCCATATGCTTATCCTTCAGGACGAATTTTTCACGAATGCTGTTATTAATACCATAAAAGAGGACAAGATAAATGCTGAGTGGGCACTTGATATCGTGGTATCGAAATTCCTGACAAGCTTTGAAAAGGTGGAGGATTCATACTTACGGGAGCGCGGCCAGGACATAAAATATATCTATGACAGGCTTGTGAGAATCCTGGTAAAAGGGAAGTCATCAGATATTAATGATTTTAATATAAAAGGGAAGGCGATCATAGCGGCACATGACCTTTCGCCCGCCGATACGATTCAGTTGAATCTCAATAAAATATCAGGATTTATAACAGACGTTGGCGGAAGGACATCGCATACATCAATTGTGGCGAGGGCACTTGAAATACCTGCTGTCGTTGGTGTTGGTAATATTACCAGCCTTGTTAAGAATAATGATACGATCATCATTGACGGTGATGAGGGCGTTGCTATCATTAATCCCACAAAAGAGGTAAAAAAGGACTATATTGCAAAACAAATCCACCTTAAGGTCCAGCGGAGAGAGTTTTTAAGGATTGCAAAACTTAAGTCAGAGACCAGAGATGGTTTTAAAATGAAGGTGGGGGCAAATATAGAGCTTCTGGCAGAGATGGACATTATAGAACGGTACGGCGCTCAGGGCGTAGGCCTATACCGTACAGAATATATCTATCTGTCAAGAAAAGAGTTGCCTACCGAAACAGACCATTATCACATCTATAAAAAGCTGGCGGAGAACAAGGCAATGGAATACATCACCATAAGAACATTGGACATTGGTGGTGATAAGTTTGTATCAAATATTGAAATGCCAACAGAGATCAACCCTGCAATGGGTTTACGGGCAATACGCCTGTGCATTAAAGAGGTGGGATTATTTAAAGCCCAACTGAAGGGCATTCTCAGGGCAAGCGCCTACGGCCCCCTTAGGATATTGATCCCTATGATATCCGGTATAGATGAAGTCCGCAGGGCAAAGGCAATACTTGCAGAGTGTATGAATGAGCTGGCCCGGAAGAAGATTGAATTTAACAAGGACATAAAATTCGGCATTATGATAGAGGTGCCCTCTACATGCATGATTAGCGACAAGCTTGCATCGGAAGTGGATTTTTTTAGTATAGGCACGAACGACCTGATTCAGTATGCCCTCGCCATAGACAGGGTGAACGAATACGTTTCGTATCTCTATGAGCCCATGCATCCGGCGGTATTGAAAATGATAAAGCAGACCGTTGAGAATGCACATGCGCATAATATTGAGGTTGCCTTGTGCGGAGAGATGGCTGGTGAAGCGCTCTACATCCCTGTGCTTATGGCGTTGGAGCTTGACGAAATCAGTATGAATGCCTACTCCATACCTAAGGTAAAAAAGATTATCAGAGGGCTTGACCACAGCTATTGCAAGGAATTGCTCGATGAAATACTGAAAAGGGATTCCGGCAGGGAAGGTAATTTGCTCCTGAGAAAGGAGATGGCAAGGCTTTTTCCGAATGACTTTGTACAATGTTATGAAGAGTAAGGAAATCAGTGTTGAGTGTTGCGTTTTAAGTTTTGGGTTATAGGTTTTAAGTTTCTTAACTCAACACACAAAACTCAACACACAAAACTTAAATTATGAGGAGGTATTAAAATATGGGAATGAGTAGATATCTTTTTTCATCGGAATCTGTTGCAGAAGGACATCCGGACAAGGTTGCGGATCAGATTTCGGATGCAGTGCTTGATGCCCTTATCGAACAGGACCCGAAGTCCAGGGTGGCGTGCGAGACATATGTTACTACAGGGCTTGCCCTTGTAGGCGGGGAGATTACCACGAATGGTTATGCGAATGTTCCGGACATTGTCAGGCAGACCATTAAAGAGATCGGGTACAACGATTCTTCCATGGGGTTTGACTGGGAGACATGTGCAGTGCTTACTGCTATCGATGAACAATCGCCCGATATTGCCATGGGTGTCAATGAATCGGCAGATCATGAACAGGGGGCAGGTGATCAGGGGTTGATGTTCGGCTATGCATGCACCGAAACGGCTGAATTTATGCCCATGACGATTATTTATGCCCATCGACTTGTGAGAAGGCTTGCTGAAGTCAGAAAAAGCAATATACTCAATTTCTTGAGACCTGATGGAAAAAGTCAGGTTACCGTTGAGTATATCGACAGGATTCCGGTAAGGGTTGATGCTGTTGTAATTGCCGCCCAGCATAATCCTGACGTATCGATTGCTACCATAAGAGAGGGTATCACCGAAGAGGTAATCAAGAAGGTTATCCCCCCCGAATTGATGGATGAAAAAACAAAAATCTATATCAATTCTACGGGAAGGTTTGTAGTGGGTGGGCCAAAGGGCGATTGCGGAATGACAGGCCGTAAAATTATCGTCGATACATATGGTGGCGTCGGAAGCCATGGCGGCGGCGCATTCTCCGGTAAAGACCCTTCAAAAGTGGACAGGAGCGGCGCCTATATGGCTCGGTATGTCGCAAAAAACCTTGTTGCCGCCGGACTTGCAGACAGGCTTGAGATACAGATTGCTTATACAATAGGCGTTGCTCAGCCTGTTTCTATTATGATTGATACCCAGGGTACTGCAAAGATAAACCCCGACAGGATAGCGGAGATTGTCACGGAACTATTTGACCTGAGGCCGAGGAAGATCATTGAAAAACTCAACCTGCTGAGGCCAATCTACAACAAGACAGCCTGTGGTGGTCACTTTGGCAGGAATGATCCGGATTTCACCTGGGAAAAGCTTGATATGGTAGAAGAGATTAGAAAAAAATCAGGAATATAAAAACAGTGAATAGTTAATAGTGAACAGTGAATAGATTTTTACTGAATACTATTCACTAACGACTATTCACAGATTTTTTTAGGAGGAACAAGATGGACTATGACGTTAAAGACATAAATCTGGCTGATCAGGGCTATGAAAAGATCGAATGGGCTGAGAGGCGTATGCCTGTTCTGCGGATAATAAGGGAAAGGTTTTCAAAGGAGAAACCGCTCAAGGGTGTAAGGATTTCCTGTTGTCTCCATGTTACCACAGAAACCGCCAATCTCATGAGGACATTAAAAGAAGGCGGTGCCGAAGTTGCGCTTTGTGCGTCGAACCCTTTGAGCACGCAGGATGATGTGGCAGCCTCTATTGTGAAGCATTTTGGAATCCCCACCTTTTCTATTAAAGGTGAGAGCGATGATGTATATTATGCCCATATTAAAGAGGCCCTTGCATTTAAGCCTAACGTTACTATGGATGATGGTGCAGACCTTGTGAGCGCCTTACACATGATTGCCCTTGGACGGTACGAAGCGCTTCACAGGACAGTGAAAGATTGGGTTGAAAAACTCCCTACACAGGAACGAAAAGGGCTTATCGACAGTATCGTTGGAGGATCTGAAGAAACCACGACGGGTGTTATCAGGCTCAAAAGCATGGAAAAAGAAGGAGTGCTTTGCTTCCCCATTGTTGCAGTGAATGATGCCCTCACAAAGCACATGTTCGATAACAGGTATGGTACGGGCCAGAGTACCATTGATGGGATTCTCCGTGCCACCAATCTGCTCTTTGCCGGTGCGCAGTTTGTCTTGGCAGGGTATGGCTGGTGTGGAAAAGGTGTTGCCATGAGGGCAAAAGGCCTTGGTGCCCGGGTGATTGTAGCAGAAGTGAATCCATTACGTGCGCTGGAAGCACTCATGGATGGGTTTGATGTGATGAGAATGGAGGATGCAGCGCCTCTGGGAGACATATTTATCACCACCACAGGTGATATCCATGTATTGAGAAAAGAGCATTTCGAACTGATGAAGGACGGAGCAATTATTGGCAATTCCGGTCACTTCAACGTTGAGATTGATATTAACGCCCTCGAGAAGATAAATGTTAAAAAGAGGAGCATCAGAGGGTCTATGGACGAATACACCATGCCGGACGGAAACAGGATATACCTTCTCGGAGAGGGCAGGCTTGTAAACCTTGCCTGTGCGGAAGGCCACCCTTCAGAGGTAATGGACATGAGCTTTGCCAATCAGGCGCTCTGTGCAGAGCATATGTGGAAAAACGGCAAGAATCTTGAAAAGAAGGTATACGGAGTTCCCGGTGAAATAGACAGGGATGTGGCGTTCTTAAAACTCAAGTCAGCCGGAATAACGATCGATGAATTGACAGAAGAACAGAAGAATTACCTTACTTCCTGGGAGATGGGCACATGATCAAATTACTCGTTGTCGGTACCCTTGCATACGACTCTATTGAAACACCCTTTGGCAAGGTAAAAGATGTTCTGGGGGGCTCTGCCCTCCATTTTACGAACTCTGCGAGTTTTTTTACCGATGTGGGCATCGTTGCAACAGTTGGTGAAGATTTTGAAATGAGTGAAATAGAATTCCTCAAAGAGCGAAATGTGGACATGGCCGGAATTGAGATTGATGAAGGAAAAACCTTCCGGTGGGAAGGGAAATACGGGTATGATCTGAATCAGGCGGTAACCCTTAAGACCGAACTGAACGTAATCGAGTCTTTTAAACCGAAAGTACCCGAAGATTACAGGGATGCAGATTTCATTTTCCTTGCAAATATTGACCCTGTGCTGCAGGCCTATGTAATTGATCAGGTAAAATTTCCTAAAGCTGTGGTCCTCGATACGATGAATTTCTGGATTGAGAACAAATACAACGAACTCCTTGATGTGATAAGAAGGGTCGATATCCTTGTTATCAACGAGGCAGAACTGCGGGAGATATCTAAGGAGCACAGCCTTGTAAAGGGTGCAAAGAAAATAATGACTTTCGGCCCGACATGTGTAGTGGCAAAGCGTGGCGAATATGGTGTCTTCATGATGAACAGGGAGGAAATCTTTCTTGCCCCTGCCTACCCCTTAGAGGATGTTTTTGACCCCACCGGCGCCGGTGATACCTTTGCGGGCGGCTTCATGGGGTATATCGCAAATATGGGTGATACCTCATCGGGTACCTTAAAGCAGGCGATTATCATGGGGTCCGTCATGGCCTCGTTCAACGTGGAAGATTTCAGCATCAACAGGATAAAAACCCTTGATTACCAGGAGATAAGAGATCGATACAGCGCCTTTATGAGATGCATACAGTTCGGAGACATAGAATTCAAGTGAATGGAAAGATACCTTGTTGTTATTGATCCTGTTGCAAATATAAGGCGTGAGTCCATAGAAGCAGCGGGCAATTACACCCATGATGACCTTCAGGAGACACAGGTCTTATATAATGAAGCACTTCTTTGCAGGGATGAGATTGAAGACTGGTATTATGTCGAAGCCATTGAGCAAAAGAAGCTTACCCGTAATTGCGTCTGGCAGGGATATCCGGGATGGATACGAAAAGCATCCGTGACCTTGACGGACAGACCTGTCAGGCATGATATCACAGTAAAAAACAGCTATGCCCTCATACGAAAAGACCCTTCAATAGAATCGGTGGTTTTGCTCGTACCTCCCGTTGGTACAAGGCTTGCCGTTAAAGAATCGACCCATGACGAATATTATCAGGTTTTGCTGGCTAATGGTCAAACCGGCTGGATTGACCGGGGCGATGTTACCAGAAGCGATATAATGCCTGCTGAGGCGATATTGAGAAAGAGTATCGTTGCCACTGCAAAGCTTTTCCTCGGTGTGCCTTATATATGGGGAGGGAGGAGCGTGCCAATAGCGGAGAGCGGAGAGCAGAAGACAGAAGACAGGGGTCAGGGTTCGGGGGTCAGCGTTAACACAAAGCGCAAAGCGCAAAGCGCAGTTCTAAAAAAATCCGAAATCCGAAATCCAAAATCCGAAGTAACCACCGGCGTTGATTGTTCCGGCCTTATTAATCTTGTTTTCCGGGTTAACAATATCGATATTCCGCGGGATGCGCACGATCAGTGGGTGGTGGCCAAAAAAATCACCCACAATCAATTGAAGCCCGCAGATTTACTGTTTGTATCTGCTGAAGGCAGTAAAGACCAAATTACCCATGTTATGCTTTATGTTGGCAGGAAACGTTTTATAGAGGCATCAGAGACCGGCAGCGTAGTTCAGATAACTACCTTTAAGGAGAAATTCGGGATTAACAAAAAACAGATATATTTCCGGCGGGTTGTGCCCACATAATGAGCAGTATCAAGAGCATCCGTTTTTACGAAGTTGTAAGGCCCCTTAAAGTAACGTTCTCTACGGCTCTCGGGAAGAAAGATGTGATAAGAAGCATTATTGTAAAGGCAAGACTGGACAACGGTCTTTCCGGACTCGGAGAGTGCCCTACGAGTTTTGCCCTGAAGCAGGAGACCGTTCCAAGGATAAAAGAGATACTGACAGAGGCATCGCGCCTGCTCCTCAATGCGCCGATTGCCGAATACGAAGGGAAGATAAAGTACCTTCGAAAAAAATATTTTCAATATCCCATGACTATTTCGGGCCTCGAGATGGCGCTCTTCCGGGCATATCTTGCATGCAAGCATGAATTGGAATATGACCACTGGGGTGGCAGGTATGAAGATTTAGAAACAGACATTACGGTACCTTTTATCACTGACCCTGTCCTCCTCGACAAATGGGTTGGTCACATGGCAGCGGTTGGGTTCTCTATTTTTAAACTTAAGATAAGCGGTGACATAGAGTCTGATAAAATCTACATATCCCATATTTATGAAAAACTGAAAAACGATATAAAGGGTTTTACTGTCAGGCTTGACGGCAACCAGGGGTATACGGAAAAATCGTTTCTCCGGCTTATCGATTTTCTTACACAGAAAGACTATATGGTTGAACTGTGCGAACAGCCCCTGCCAAAAACAAATTATAAGGGTCTCAAAGAAATAAAGAAACGCTCTCCCATGCCTGTCATCCTTGATGAAACAGTATTTACGGCTCATGACCTAATGCGGGTCATCCAGGAAGACCTTGGTCACGGAATCAACATAAAAATAGCCAAGAGTGGTATCAGCGAATCCCTCAATATTTTTTCCATGGCAAAAGCGCACAGTCTCAGACTCATGATCGGCTGCATGACAGAAACTATGACAGGACTGTCTGCCGGCATATATTTTGCCCTTGGAACCGGAGGCTTTGACTACATCGATTTAGATGCTATCCATTTTCTTCACCACAAGAACCGGTATGGCGATATACACATAGAAGGCCCTCGATATACCTATAAAAAACAAACATTTCCCTTGACATAGAGGTGGTTTTGCTTTTTAATCTACACACAATGAACGAATTTACCCCCTACTTCGGTTTTTATTTTTACTTTAGAAACTCGCACCCGGGCATTAATTTGCTTTGAAAAGAGCAAAAGCCATGGGTGTAAAAGGCCCATGGCTTTTTTAATGTGAAGGCCATGGCGTTTAACCCATGGCCTTTTTAGTTTTGAGGAGGAACAATGATAGTCTCACATAAGATTAAAAAACAGATGGAAGAGACAGGTTGGATCAGAAGGATGTTCGAAGAGGGCATCAATATGAAAAAACGCTATGGAGATGAGAATGTGTACGATTTCTCACTTGGCAACCCCGATGTGGAACCGCCTGAACAGCTCAAGCAATCGCTCATCGATATCCTGACCCATCCAACCGCCGGAATGCACCGGTATATGCCGAACAACGGGTACGAAGATGTGAGGGGAGAGATTGCAGATTATTTAAAAGACTGTTACGGCCTGCCCTTTACGTCACAACATGTCTACATGACAGCAGGTTGTGCAGGCGGTCTCAATATATTGCTGAAAAGCATGTTGAATAAGGAAGATGAGGTCATCATCCCCAAGCCATACTTCATGGAATTCAAATATTACGTTGAAAGTCACGGAGGCGTGATTAAGCTCGTCGATACAAAAGAAGATTTTCAGCTTGACATTGAAGCTATTGAAAGGGCGATAACCACCAAGACAAGGGCGATCCTCATTAACAGCCCGAACAACCCCACGGGTGTCATTTACGGGGAGAAGACCTTGCAGGAACTGGCAGACCTTCTTTACGCACACCGGCGTGACGGTAAAAAGATATATGTAATATCCGATGATGCATACAAAAAACTTTTTTACGAGAACCTGCCGCCGCCAAATATTTTCTCAATCTATGATCTTGTCATCTCAGTCACATCCCACTCAAAGGATCTTGCATTGCCCGGAGAAAGGATAGGCTACATCACTGTTTCTCCCAAAATAGGTGAAGCGAATATGCTTATCTCTGCCCTCATGTTTTCAAGCAGAGCCCTCGGTTTCGTAAATGCCACTGCGTTATTTCAACGAGTAGTGGGCAAGTTCCAGAAAAACTCTGTAGACATACTGGAATACCAGAAAAAAAGGGATATCTTCTACAATGCGCTTGTTGAGGCGGGTTTCCAGTGCACAAAACCGATGGGGGCATTCTACATGTTCCCGAAATCCCCTATTGATGATGAGCTTGAATTTGTGAAGATTTTGCAGGAAAAAGAGCACATCCTTGCGGTACCTGGCAGGGGTTTTGGCAAGGGGGGCTATTTTAGAGTTGCATATTGTGTGCCTATCGATAAAATACTGGGCGCCCTGGATGGTTTCCGCAGAATTGGAAAAGAATACATAAAGTAAGGAGTAAGGTATGGTTATATCAAAAAAGATTTCCGAATCAATGAAAAGCTCTTCGTGGATCAGGGCTATGTTTGAAGAAGGGGAAAAGCTGAAAAAACAATACGGGGCGGAGCACATATTCGATTTTACCCTCGGAAACCCCATAACCGAGCCCCCTAAGGAACTGAAAAAAGAGCTTATAAAGATTGTTTCCTCCGAGATGAAAGGGATGCACAGATACATGTCGAACAGCGGATATGAAGAGGTAAGAGAAGAAATTGCTCAATTTCACAGTGGGAAAACCGGAATACCCTTTACGAAAGATCATATCGTTATGACGGTAGGATCTGCCGGAGGTATAAATGTTGTGCTGAAGTCTCTTCTTGACCCTGGCGATGAGGTGATTGTCCCCTGTCCTTATTTCGTTGAATTCAGATTTTATATAGAAAATCACGGCGGTGTAATGAGGCTCGTGGATACAAAAGACGATTTTCATCTTGATGTCGATAAAATAAAAGAGGCGATAAACAAGAATACAAAGGTAATCATTATAAATTCACCTCACAACCCCACTGGCGTAGTATACAACGAGGATGATCTGAAAAGGCTTGCCGCTGTACTTTTGGAACGGAAAAAGAAAGGACAGAGGATATTTGTCATTTCAGATGAGGCATATAGAAAAATCATTTATGACGGCATAGAGTTTCCCAGCATGTTTCAGATCTATGAGGATACCGTGACCATTACATCCCATTCCAAAGACCTTGCGCTGCCAGGAGAGAGGATAGGATATATTGCCATTTCACCTCTCATAAAAAACGCAAAGAATCTTATTGATGCTACGATATTTTCTAACAGGATACTCGGTTTCATTAATGCACCCGCCATTATGCAACGGCTTGTGGCAAGATTTCAGAAAAACAGCGTTGATATTCTGGATTACCAGAAGAAAAGGGATGCCATATACGACATTCTTGTGGATGCCGGATACGAGGTGATTAAACCGGGGGGAGCATTCTATATATTTCCCAAATCACCGGTTCAGGATGACATAAAATTTGTGAGGAAACTTCAAAGACACCATATCCTGGCAGTTCCGGGGATCGGTTTCGGGAAACAGGGCTATTTCCGGCTTGCGTACTGTGTCGAGATGGATATCATTGAGCGGTCAAGGCCCTACTTTAAGGAAGCGTTAAACATTTGATACAATTTGTCGGTGTCTATATTTTTTTCAAAGATGCCGGCGAGCGATTCTCTGTCCATCCCCTCTTTTAACAACCCCTCGACATAAGGGAAAATACCGAGTATTGGCACATTCAGGTATCTTTTCAGCACTTCCGGGTTGGTCTGGGCAGCTAAATCGCCTGTCCCGTCATTATCATTGAGGATAACCCCGAGGACCTTTACACCTTTTGACTGGAGGAAGTTGTTCGTTAAGAGTGTATGGTTTATGGTCCCGAGGCCCAGCCTCGAAACAATAATTGTAGGCGCTTCCCACTTTTTTATAAGGTCTACGTAGAAAAAGTCTTTCTTAATTGGTACAAGCACCCCTCCAGCACCTTCTATTATGACAACATCATGCTTTTTCATGATTTTGTGGTATATTCTGTCAACAATATCCATATCAATCTGGATGTGTTCCATGTTTGCAGCTACTTCCGGGGCGAGCGGGGCTTCGAAGGTATAGGGGCTTATATCATCGAGGTCATCGTTACTTCCTGAGGCCTCTCTCAGGCATATGGCGTCCCAGGGGAGCAGGTCTTTGTCTCTCTTGGACAGTCCGCTCTCAAAGGGCTTCATAACCCCCACGTTCAACTTTTTTCTGAGTGATAAAAAGGCAGAAAGGCTCGATGTTACTGTAGTTTTACCGACCCCGGTGTCAGTCCCTGTTATAAATACCGGCGTCATTATCGAACGAGTGATGAGAGAAGGATTGCGAACCCGATAAAAACACAGGCGCAGATAAGCGAAAGCCCGATGTGCCCTTCCTCTGAAATCTTTTTCTCAAAATCTGTAGAAAACGTTGCACCGACAATCTTTAAAGAGACAAGGACGATTATCATATATACGGCAGAATAAACGAACATCTCGATAATATTTCCAAGTATTTTCCACATAAAAATCCCTTAGTTTGTAAGGTAATACACAAGATTATCAAGAGCAGAGGTAAAGAAGAGGTTTCTTAATTTTATCTTTTCGGGTGCCCGGACAGGTGCAGGAGAAAAATTCAAAATACCTTTGACATTTGCCTCTACGAGTTGGTCAGCAACCTTCTGGGCCTCCTGAGGGGGTGTTGTGATAATCCCTATTTCTATGTTTCTGGCATCTACGACTTCTTTCAACCTGTCTATGTGAAGTATCTCTACCGGTCTCCCCATACGCTCCGAAATGTGCCCGATAACCTTCCCCGGATCAATATCGAAGGCCGCTACGATATTGTAATTCTGTTTCAGAAAATCCTTATAAACAAGGAGGGCGCTCCCCATGTTGCCGATGCCGATTACTGCAATCCGCCATTCCCTGTTAATTCCGAGTATCTCTTTTATATGATATTTTAGTTCCTTTACGTTGTAACCCATCCCCCTGATACCGAATTCGCCAAAATAGGCAAAATCTTTTCTCACCTGGGCTGCATTCACATTACACATGGAAGCGAGGAGGGCGCTGGACGATACCTTTTCATTCTTTGATTCAAGGTCTTCGAGACATTTCAGGTAGTTTGATAATCTTCTTATCGTGGCCTCAGGAATTTTTGGATATTTTCCCATTTTTTACACCTGTTAAATTAACGCTTTTCTGTATTTAGTAACAATAATTGGCACGGATTGCAAGAGAAAAATTTATCAAGCTAAGCGCTGTTCTTACCGGATAATCGCTCTCAGGCTTCTTGCAAGAGAAAAATTTATCAAGCAGACTCGAGCTCTTAGCTGATAGCTCATAGCGGCTGGTCTGTTTTTGTTCTGCCATGAGCTAATTCGCTATGGGCTAATCTGGAAGTTCGATGCCTTCTGTCCAGAATGGAACGTCCAGTTTCATGTTGTATGCCCTTATCGGTTCATCCGGGTTTGCAAATTTAACATACAGTTCAGGGTCACCATTTTTTGGTATGTAGATGATCCAGGTTGCCAGCGTCCGTTCTTTGCCGGGTGTACCACCGATTCTCCATATACTATCATCGGGGCCATCAGCAACATCCTCGCTGAATGTTACGAAGTCGTCAACGGTAAAACAATAAGGGTGATCGTTTAGGAGGTTCCCGATGCGGTTGAACCTCGCGAGGCTGCTTTTTCCTATTTTTTCATTTGCGTGGAGAAGTTTTTCATCCGTGTAATGATTTGTATGAAAAAGAACCCCATTTTCGGTTGTCCTGATTGAGATTTCGCCTTTTGGCGCAACTTCAATTATGGCAGTTTTTCCTTTATCAGCAATCAGATAAAAGACAGGATGACTTTTTGTAAACATCGTTTTATTTGCAAGTACAGAGTCTACTGAGCCGTATGTGGCTAACATCTTTTTATTAAGACTCTCCATACCCGTATTTCTTTTTTTCCGCGATACACTCCCGGCGGTAGCACTTACTATTGCCAGTCCCTTTTCATTAATTCCGGCAACCAGGCCATGGTATCTGTTGTCCGGGGCAGGGAAAATACCAAAATATTTAAAACCTGTTTCAGGGATAACAAGCCTCAACTCGTTTTGTTGGGGTGGATAATCTCTGTTTTTTGCAAGTATAACGCCTTCGCCCTCTACCTTTTCACCTGCAGCAGCCCACAGGGTACAGGCATGGGAAACTGATTGACCCTGTATTAACAAAGCCCAGACGGTGATCAACACAAGAGAAAATACCTTAAGTTCGCGACTCATCTCTTTGGTTCAAACCTGTTTTTATTTGTTTGATTGGTTTCATTGGTCTTATTGGTTAAGACTAATGAAACCAATGGGATAAACAGAACCAATAGAACATGCATTGTAGAGTAGTTTAAACCAGCATCCAACCTCTGGCATCCAGCATCAGAGACAAGGATATAACCATAACTATGCTACAGACCCAGGACATCTTTCATCGAATAAATGCCATCAGGCTGTGTTGCTATCCATTTGGCTGCAACAAGGGCGCCTCGTGCAAAGTTTTCACGTGAATATGCCCTGTGGGTAACCTCCAGCCTCTCACCGATTCCGGCAAAAATTGCCGTATGTTCTCCCACCACATCACCGCCCCTTAAAGTCATGATGCCTATTTCCTCATTCTTTCTCTCACCGGTGATGCCTTTTCTGCCAAAAACCTCAATCCAGTTTTTTTCAGGCAGTGCCTTTTGTATAACATCCTTTATTCTCATCGCTGTCCCGCTTGGGGCATCCTTTTTCCATTTATGGTGCATCTCCACGATCTCTATATCGTAATCATCGCTGAGGATTCTCGCTACTCTTTCAACCACGTCAAACATGAGATTCATACCAACGCTCATGTTGGGAGATATAACCACCCGGGCATTTTTCGAGTTGTTGATTTTATCAATGGTTGCCTGCGGGAACCCTGTGGTACCGATAACTATAGCCTTTTTTGCGGATTTAGCAACCCTGAAATGTTCAAATGATGGTTCCGGTTGGGTAAAATCGATTACAACATCGCACATGCTGACAAGACGGGGAAGATCATCGCTTACGATAATCGGTTTTTCCATTTCACCCGGCCCCTGTGCGATGTCCTTGCCAACTAAAGGATGTCCTTTTGCCTCAGTTACCCCAACCACTTCAAAATCTCTGTTCTTCAGCGCAAGGCCCAGTATTGCATTGCCCATCTTCCCGCCAATACCGGTTATGACTATCTTAATCATGTCGAACTCCCTGTTATTATCCTTGTTACGAGGCTACGAACTTACGAGGACGAGATGACGATCTCCGAATCTGGTCCGCCAGAGAATACTTCTCTTCTGATCCTAATCTTCCTATCTTCGCAATTTCGGCTCTACCTTGCCCTTTCGCCCCGTCACTTATAACTTATAACTCAAAACTTAAAACTGAATCTTTAGCCCTTCACCAGTCCATATTTCTCCATCACCTTCCTGAGCGCCGCCTTGTTCCCCTCCGATGCCGGGCACATGGGGAGCCTGAGTTCCTCTTCTATCATGCCCATAAAATAAAGGGCCTCTTTGACCGGTATCGGGTTGGTTTCTATAAACAGAGACTGAAAAAGCGGCATAAACCGGGCATTCATATCCCTTGCCTTGAAAATATCTTTTTCAATGAAGAATGTCCTGTAGAGTTCCTGCATTTCCTTCGGGGTGATATTTGATGCAACAGATATAACTCCAACCGCCCCCGCGCTCATCATGGGTAGAAAGAGGTTATCATCTCCCGATAATATGGTAAACTTCCCGTCCGTAAGTCTGAATATTTCTGCCACCTGTATCAGCGAACCGGATGCCTCCTTAATGCCAACGATATTCGGGATTTCAGCGAGCCGCTTTATGGTCTCAGGCGTCATATTAACCCCTGTTCTTCCGGGTATGTTGTATAAAATCAAAGAGATATCCACATCTTCCGCTATTTTTCTGTAATGTCTGTATAAACCTTCCTGTGACGGTTTGTTGTAGTAGGGTGTGGTGAGGAGGCACATGTCTGCGCCGATTTTTTTAGCGCTTTGTGTAAGTTCGATGGCCTCTTCAGTACAATTTGAACCGGTTCCTGCAATGACAGGCACAGTACCATGTGCGTGTTTTATGGTCAACTCTATTACTCTTTCGTGTTCTTCGTAACCGAGTGTTGAGGCCTCACCGGTAGAGCCGCATGGAACAAGCCCATCTACACCGCCTTCGAGCTGAAATCCTATAAGCCTTTTTAATGCCTCTTCATCCACTTTATAATCCTTAAAAGGTGTCACTAACGCCGTATATATACCTTTTAATTCCATCACTTCTCCTTTCAGTGTTTTTAGCTCTTAGCCGCTATTCAGCATTCAGCATTTATCAGCCATTAGCTATATTACAGCAACGCTTCATCGTTGAGCAAGCCAATGTATATGATTTTCGTATCTCCCTTAAGGTATACCTCATCATCCACATACACCCTGAGCGTTTCCCCGCCCTTTGTCAATATATTCACGGGGCTTTCGATTAACCCCTTCTCTTTCAGAATAACACCTGATGCCACTGCCCCTGTACCACATGCATACGTTTCGGCTTCAACGCCCCGCTCGTATGTTCTCAATACCAGATTTGTTTTATCGATGACCTTCACAAAATCTACGTTTGTTCCTTTTTCACCAAAGGCCGAATGAAACCGTACAATTCTTCCCAGTTCCTCTACCGGGACGTGGTCGATATCATCGGAAAGGAGAACTGCATGAGGCACGCCGGTATTCACGCTGTTGATAAATATCTCCTTATTTTCAAGTTTAATAGAGTAATCAAGCTTTAAATCAGTAGGGGTTGTAAGCTGGAGTTTAACCTTCGTACCTTCCGTCTCTGCCTTTATGATGCCTGCACCGGTTTCAAAAGCCATCTTTTTACCGGCAATACCCTTTATAAAAGCAAACCTCGCTGCGCACCTGCCTCCATTGCCACACATATCTGCCTCCGACCCGTCGGCATTAAAAAATCTCCAGCAAAAATCGGCATTCCTCGATTTTTCTATCAATATAAGTCCATCAGCCCCCACAGAATGGCGTCTCCTGCACACCTTCGCAACAAAATCATTAATATCATTATATGTTTTGTATAATTCACCGGTCCGGTTGTCTATCAGTATAAAATCATTACCGCTTGCGCTCATCTTAATAAATTCCAGTTTGGACACTTACTGCACCTCCATAAATGATGGAATAGATTCTCCCTTAAGTAAATCTCTTAATGTTTCCCTCTTTTTAATGACAAAAAACTCTGCCTCCTTCACGAGGACCTCCGGTACTCTCCTTCTCGAATTATAGTTGGAAGACATGGAAAACCCGTATGCACCTGCACCCATGATGACCAGGAGTTCACCAGAGGCGAGAGGGGCAATCTCCCTGTCTTTTGCAAGGAAATCCCCCGATTCACAGACAGGCCCTACAATGTCAACCTTTATCTTTTTACCGTTTTTGTCCTTAACGGGAACGATTTCGTGGTACGCACCGTAAAGGGACGGTCTAACGAGGTCATTCATTGCCCCGTCAACGATGTAAAAGGTTTTCCCCGGAACTTTCTTTACATACAGCAACTTTGTCACAAATATACCGCTGTTGCCGACGAGAACTCTCCCGGGCTCGAGTATCAGAGTAAGGTCCGCGTCTTTCAGTTCCTCTTTTATTATACGTGCATAATCGTCAGGGTGTGGTGGGAGTTCATCTTTGTATGTTATACCAAGACCTCCGCCAATGTCTATGTACTTAAGCGGGATTCCATCCTTCTTGAGTTCATTAACCATATCCTTCAATGACCTTACCGCTTCCTTAAAAGGCCCGAGTTCAAGTATCTGCGACCCTATGTGCGAAGAAATACCTGCAGGGATGAGATATTTTTCCTGCTTCATCTTTTCGTAGAGTTTACAGGCGTCGTCCCGGATGACCCCGAATTTGTTCTTTTTTAGCCCTGTGGTGATATAAGGGTGGGTTTTCGGGTCAATCTGCGGGTTTACCCGTATGGAAAGGGGAACCTCTTTTCGCATCTTCCGGGCTATTTTTGCGATAGCAGACAACTCTTCCTCTGACTCTACATTTATCATAAGTATCTGCGAATGTATGGCGGCTTTTATTTCCTCTTCATTTTTCCCAACGCCTGAGAAAACTATCTTATTGCCGGGAATACGGGCAGCAAGGGCCCTGTAAAGTTCGCCACCCGATACGATATCTATGCCCCCTCCAAGCCTGCCCATGACCCTGAGGATTGCAATATTGGAGTTTGCCTTGCATGAATAGCATACGATATGTGGTATACCCTTAAAGGCATTATCGAAAACAGTAAAATGCCTTTCAAGCGTTTTATGGCTGTATATGTAGACTGGTGAGCCCGTCTCTTTTACAATGCGTTCAACAGGCACATCCTCACAGTATAATTCACCATTTTTATATTCAAAGTAATGCATAATTTCTTATCCTCAGCCTTTCAGCTATCAGCCCGATCTCCATCTCTACTCTTTCAATATAATAATCGCTTCCCTCGACGGGTTGCTCTCATTGCCCGCTCCATCGACTGCTGTAACATAATATGACACGTACCTTATGTCAGGGGTATTGTTATCGAGAAATATATTTTCCTTCACATGCCCGATATTAATTTTCTCAGCCTTACCTGCGCCGATTCTGTAAACATTATACCCTTCAAGGTCCTTCTCCTGGCCTGCCTTCCAGGTTATCTGAACGCCTTCAGCCATTTTTTCTGCTTTCACTCCCAGAGGAGACGCAGGCGGTGTCGAATCCTTAGGGATGGCCTTTACCTTTAAGCCCTCACCTTCAGTGCGTAATCCGCTTTTTGTCTGTACCTTCCTGACTTCATATGAATACACCTTCCCGTTTTCAAGCCCTGAATCTACAAAATACGGCGTTGTAAGAGGGTTTTTATTAATGGGAAAAATTGGGTAAATATCATCATCATACCTGTAAACATTATACGAGGTTCCCTCTTCCTTCCGCCATGTCAACTCAATCCTTCCATCATCCTCTTTAACAGAAATGTCTCCGGGCACACCAGGGGGTTGCTCCCATTTTACGGTAAATGTGTTGGATGCATCTCCGCGTGTCCCCCTTTTTGTATAAGGATAGACTTTATATGCGTATTGATAGCCGTTTGCCAGGTCATCGTCGTAGACATAAGTCCTGCCTTCATATATGACATATCCCTGTGCTGCGTCGAGACTCAGATCTTTAAAGGGTTCAAATGAGGCGCCAATGCAGCTCCCGCAACTCTTGACAATCTTGAATCCCGCAAGGTCTTTTATTGCTGAGCCATCCTTGTTTTTAGCAGGTACTGAAAAGGAAAGAAACAATAATCCATCCCTCACCTCCCCCGATAAATCGTTTATGCCACTCGGTAACGGCAGCGCCCGGGGCTGAGGATCGCCCTTTTTGCCGCAGGAAACAAAAAGGAGAACCAAGGCAATGCTAATAATTGCAATATATCTTCTCTCTCTCAATCGCCCTGTCAACCTCTTCAAAAGAGGCAGCTCCTGTTGTTTTTCTGTTTTTTACTATGTTATGAGGGTCTATATAATTGTAGACATCTTCACCGAAAATATCTGCATGTTCCCTCATATCAACAAGCTTAATCTCGCTTAAGGTTATCTCTTTATCCTCACAGTATTTTACCATTTTTCCTACTATCGCATGGGCCTCCCTGAAAGGCAATCCCTTGAGGGTCAGGTATTCGGTCATCTCTACGGCGGGCATAAAGCTCTCCCTGACTGCGCTTTCCATCTTCTCCCTGTTGAGGCTCAGCCCCTTTATGCACAATTCCATAATGGCAAGCACATCTTTTACAGTATGTACTGCATGGAAAAGAGGTTCCTTGTCCTCCTGGAGGTCCCTGTTGTATGTCATGGGGAGTCCTTTCAGCATAGCGAAGAGACTGAAAAGGTCACCAATAACACGGGATGCCCTTCCCCGTGTTAGTTCAAGGGCGTCGGGATTTTTCTTGTGAGGCATGAGGCTGCTCCCTGTGCACAACTCATCTGGCAGCGAAATAAAGGAAAATTCCTGAGTGGAGAACATGATGAGGTCTTCTGCCAGCCTTGACATATGCATCATGATCATGGCAATGGAATAAACGGCATCAAGAACAAAATCCCTATCTGAAACACTATCCATGCTATTTTCTGAAACCCTTGAAAAACCTAAGGCTTCGCTTACAAACTCCCTGTCAAGAGGAATTGTAGAGCCCGCGATGGCCCCGCTCCCCAGGGGCATTATGTCGATGTGTTTCAATGCCTGTTGTATCCGCCCCCGGTCTCTTTTAAACATATAAAAATAGGCCATCAGATAATGGGCAAAGGTAACGATCTGAGCACGTTGCATGTGGGTATATCCGGGCATAATTACATCCCTTTCTTTCTCCGCCCTTTCTATGAGGGTTTTCAGGAACGCGAGAATCGCACCATCAATCAGGGCGAACTCAGTCTTTAAGAACATCCTCATATCAAGGGAGACCTGATCGTTCCTGCTTCTTCCTGTATGGAGCTTTTTCCCGAGGTCCCCTGTCTTTTCAATAAGGCGTGTTTCAACGTGCATGTGAATATCTTCCAGTGTATCGGAGAAGGCGAGCTTACCTTCTCTGATTTCTGTTTTTATCTCTTCAAGGGCAATAACAATAGTATTTGTTTCATCTTCATTTAATATGCCGATCTTCCGGAGCATCCATGCATGTGCCTTACTCCCCTCTATGTCATGCTCATAGAGTACCCAATCGGATTGGATGGAGGCGCTGAAGCGCTCCATGAGCGGGTCTGTCCTGCCTTTAAACCTCCCACCCCATAGTTTCATGATCTTTCTCCGAAAATAGCGGTTCCCACCCTTACCATAGTTGCACCCTCCTCTATGGCTACCTCAAAATCAGAAGACATTCCCATGGATAGTTCAGTCATGTTTAACAAAAACTCTCTGTTTGCCTCATGCATTGTCTCCCTGAGTCCCTTGAACACGCCCCTTACCTCCTCCGGGTCATCTACAAACGGGGCCATCGTCATGAGTCCGACAGGCTTGATGTTCTTCAACTGATTTACCCTTTCAAGCATCTTTTTCAGGTTATCCACGATAGTGCCCTGTTTGGTGGCTTCGCCTGAGAGGTTCAATTCGAATAACACCATGATTTCTTTATTGTATTTGTCAAGCAGTTCAAGGATCTCATATCGGTCAACAGAGTGGATATAACCGAACAATCCCGGCAGATATTTTATCTTATTCGTCTGTATATGGCCAATCATGTGCCAGTTGACCTCTTCGCAAGGGGCAATTTCTTCGATCTTCCTTTTTGCTTCCTGGATATAATTTTCACCAAAATCTTTCAAACCGCAGGCCATAGCTTCCTTTATTCTACCAATATCAACTCTTTTTGTCACACCAATTAAACGTACTTCAGACAAAGGCCTTCCCGATCTGATACAGGCCTTTTCAACCCTTTCCAGTACTGCTTTTATTGCATCGCTAATGTTCCGCATTTTATGTTTCTCTGGTTTCTTTTGTTTCTCTTGTTTCTGACTTAATCCAGTATCCAGCATCCAGCATCATTTTCTATTTTTCACGACAGCACACCTAATGACAGCAGTGCCTCTGCAACCTCGCATATGGGCAGACCGACAACGTTTGCGTAGGATCCTTTTATCTCTTTTACCATGTAGCCACCCTTGCCCTGGACGGCGTATGAACCGGCCTTATCAAAAGGCTCGGATGTTTTAATGTAGCGCTTGATTTCATCGTCAGACAAACCCCTTACATAAACCCTTGTCTCAACTGCATCCCTGTATGTTATGTTTCTGGATATGTTAAGGACACAATAGCCTGTAATGACCCGGTGCCACTTTCCGCTCAGAATCTTAAGCATATTAAATGCATCGCTGTCATTCTTCGGTTTTCCCAGTATCTTGCCCTTCAATACCACTACCGTATCAGCACCGATAACCCACTTATCAGGAAAGAGATTCCCAACTTTATGTGCCTTTTCATAAGATACCCTTAGCACGAAATCCTTCGGCAGTTCATCCTTCCTTCTTCGCTCATCGATGTTCGGGGGTATAATGGAGAATGATATGCCCAGGGTCCTTAAAATATCGACCCTACGGGTTGACTCGCTCGCCAGTATGATTGAATCTCCTTCCTTCACTTGAAACATATTCCTCTCCTATCGTAGAATAGTAAAAATATATGAAACTCTCTTTGATTTCAAGTTAAATATGAAGAGCGTTGATAGCTCATGGCGAATTAGCTCATGGATGTATTTGTTTAAAACCAGTCTTATTGGTTACAACCAACAAGACTGGTCATGTAAAAAGCCGCTGGTAGTCGCAGGCCTGTCCTGCCAAGGTGTTGTTGTAGTTCTTGGCCAGGGCTTTAGCCTGCGTGTTGTTATGATGCTGCTTTAATCAAGGATCGAATATCAAGTATCCAGAAACCAGTATCAAGGTCAATCTGGATATAAAACTGGAGGGTATGATGAGCGAAATCATCAAAATTATTATCACAGCAGATAGCAAGGAAACTGCTGAAAAGATTGGCAGGGACCTTGTAGGGAGGAGGCTTGCCTCGTGTGCCCAGATTAGTGGGCCGATTAAAAGTATTTACTGGTGGAAAGGGAAGATTGAGGCGGCTGAAGAATGGGTGTGCACCTTAAAAAGCAGGAAGGGACTTTATAAAACAATTGAAAGGGAAATACGGGTACTCCACCCCTACGAACTCCCGCAAATCATAGCTATTGACATCCCCCATGTACTGCCTGAGTATGCAGACTGGATACAAAATGAAACAGTGAAAGGTGAAAAGTGAAAAGAAAAAGGTGGAAAAAGAAAGACCGCAAAGGAAAAGAGTACAGTTCACATTTCACTATGAAAAGCTGTGAACTGTGAACAGACTGATATAGGAGGTTGTGGACATGAAATTAAAAGGAAAAGTAGCCTTCCTTACGGCGGCGGCGGGTGCAGGGATCGGCCAGGCAGTGGCACGGACGTTCGCCAGGGAAGGGGCACATGTCGTTATTACTGATGTACACAAAGAGAGGGCAATTGCAGTAGCAGAGGCGATACACAGAGAATACGGGACAGAAACCCTTGGCATGGGATGTGATGTAGCAGACCGGGACGATATTAAACATGCAGTGAGCGAAACCCTTGAACGGTTCGGCCGTATAGACATCCTTTTTAACAACGCCGGTACAAACCGTCCTTCCCGGATAGTGGATATGAGTGATGAAGACTGGGAACTTGTTATCAATGTGTCGCTGCGGGGGGTCTTTTATTGTTGCAGGGCAGTTCTGCCTGTTATGATGAAACAAAAATACGGCCGCATTGTGAGTATAACGTCTGTTGCGGGTTTCAGGGGTCTTAAGGCTGGCCATGCCCACTATGCTGCAGCAAAGGCCGGCGTCATGGCCTTTACACGCTGCCTTGCCATGGAAGCGGCGCCTTACTATATTACAGCCAATACCGTTGCCCCGAGCTTTATCTATAACGAATTTATACCGCACATCTATCCGGAAGAAGAGATCGAAAGAATGTACGAAGAGATCCCCTATCCCAGGAAAGGAACACCACGGGATATTGCCAATACAGTCCTGTTCCTCGTTTCTGACGAAGGCGAATATGTCACAGGCCAGACCATCTGCGTAACGGGCGGGAGTTGGATGAGGTGAAAACATAGAAGTTGGGAAGATAAGAAGGCAGGAAGGTGCGGGGGGGGGGGAGAAATATCTTGACTTTTATTGGTAGAGAAACAGATAATATATGTTTAATTCAGGATATATCGATAAAATAAATAATATATTGAGAGGGGGAAATATTTGGAGGAAAATCCCAATAAAACTGAATATACCGATAATGATGAAGAAATCAACCTGTTAGATTATCTGATTGTTCTCGTAAAGAGGAAAAGGCTTATTGCGTATATAACGCTTGGAGCTATGCTGATAACTGCAATTTATAGCCTTACCCAGCCGTCTGTGTATAGGGCTGAAACAAGGATTATGCCGCCCCAACAGTCAAGCCAGGGTTCAATGTCTCAGCTTTTGGGTCAGTTGGGGGGCGCTACGGGGTTTGTCGGTATGGCATCAGGCGCCTCAAAGACCCCAGGTGACCTCTATATTGCCTTATTAAAAACCAATAATATCTTAGACCGTATTATTGATAGATTTGATCTCGTGAAGCTTTACAAAGCCAAATCGAAAGCAGGGCCAAGGGGTGCTCTTTCGGGTGCCGTCGAAGCAAAAGAAGACAGGAAAAGCGGCATTATAACAATCGCTGTTATGGATAAAGACCCGAAAAGGGCTGCGCTGTTTGCAAACGCCTTTGTTGAGGAGCTGAAGGCTATGAACAAAGGACTTGCTGTTGGCGAGGCAAGTCAGAGGAGATTATTCTTTGAAGAACAGCTTGAGGATGTAAAAAAGGCTTTGGTGGCATCAGAAGAGGACATAAAGGGTTTTCAGGAAAAGACTGGCGTTTTGAGTAAAGATCAGGTTCAGTTGGCAATTGGGGCTATTGCAGGCATGAAGGCAGGAATTGCCGCAAAAGAAATAGAATTGAGGGTGTTGAAAACATATTCAACGCCAAGCAACCCGGATGTAAAAAAGGTAGAAGAAGCGATAAAAGGCATGAAGGCTGAAGTGAATAATCAGCAAACAAAAAATAAAATAGAATATGACCCTCTAATGCCATTACAAGAAGCGCCTCAAACTGGAATGGAATATGTGAGAAAGTTAAGGAATTTTAAGTTTTATGAGACCCTGAACGAGCTCCTCATCAAACAGTATGAGGCGGCAAAGATTGATGAAGCCAAGGATGCAACTATCGTTCAGGTGATTGATAAGGCCGAGCCGCCGGAGAAGAGAATTAAGCCAGAAAGAAGAAAGATGGTAATGACTGCCGGTGTTGTCGGTTTCTTCCTTTCAATATTTGTTGTTTTTATTATGGAATATGCAGAAAAGTCCTCTTCCAATCCGGAGAACAAAGAAAGGATTGATGAAATAAAAAAGCTTTTTCCTTCTGGTCTTTTTCGCAAGGCAAAGAACATTTTAACTAATTTAACTAATAATAAAGTTAAATGAAACATAACAAGGAGCAAAGTATGACAAGATTCAAACAGGCTTCGGTAATCTTTTTTTTCATACTAATAATGTGCTGCGGCAGTGTTTTTGCCCAGCAACCTTCGTCTGCATCATCTCCCCAACAATACCAGCCCCAAATGAATCAGGCTAACCCTTACGGAGGTGGGCAACCTTCCGCAACAGGACAGACAGGACAGCAGTTTAATTACCAGCAACTTCCGCCGATGCCAGCTCAACCGTTCCAACAATATCTTCAGCAACCTCGGAGCCCCGCCGAAGAAAAACTGTCAGGGTTTGAACGCTATATAAGCGATAAGGTTATCGAGGTCAATGAGTTCCAGTTTGATATTGTCAAAAGGCTGGACGGGATTACTTTCCTCTATTCTGACAGGGGACTCATCAAAGGAACAATAGCTGTACCTGTTAAAATTATAAAGATAACAAAGAAGATGGAAACCATAGGCGGCAACGAGGAATTGAAAAAAACAGAGAAGAGGGAGTCGTCCCAAACCTTTAAAGAGCTGGAGGTTACCGATAAACCTATTCTTATCGATGCCGGTTTTATTATTGGAACCGTTGATGCAATCACAAGGGCATTTACGCTGCTGGGTTTGCGACTGCCATTTATTATATCAACCGACATCAAGCAATATGGATATGACCTTTTCAGGCAGCCGATTTCTTCGTTTGTACCTGATGCCGGTGTACCTGTTGGACCGGATTATGTACTGGGGCCGGGCGATGAAGTAAAGATTATCATATGGGGCCATATTGAGGCTATCTGGAATGTATTTGTGGATAATCATGGCAATATATCACTTCCCAAGGTGGGCGCATTGAACGTTGCCGGGCTGAACTACCAGGAACTGAAGGAAATGATACATAGAGCGCTATCAAAGAATTTCACCGGGTTTGAGATGAATGTAAGCATGGGGCAGTTACGTACGATGACGGTTTTTGTCGTTGGAAATGCCGAAAGGCCTGGGAGCTATACTGTTTCATCATTTTCATCGGTTATAAATGCACTTTTTGCGGCAGGCGGTCCGAGTAAGACCGGGACAATGAGGGATATACAGGTGAAAAGACTTGGAAAGACTATCGTTCACTTTGACCTGTATGACTTTTTGCTTAAAGGTAATAAAGCACAGGATATACGTCTACTCCCCGAGGACGTGGTGTTCATCCCGCCTATTGGCACACTCGTTGCCATAACAGGGAGCGTGAATAACCCTGCTATATACGAACTCAAAGAGGATGCCACCATAACCCAGCTTATCGAGATGGCGGGCGGACTGGATACTGTTGCCTACAAAGGCAGGGTGCAGATAGAGAGGATCGTTGGCAACAACAGACAGATTGTCTATGAATCGGACCTTACAAGCTTAAAAGAGAAGGATGTTAAGCTACATCCTGGGGATGTGCTTAAAATCTTTCAGGTTGTGCAGGAAAAACGTGTCGTCAAGCTCTCCGGCGCTGTCCAGAGAGAAGGAAGCTATGGTTTGAAACCGGGCATGACTGTGAAGGACATGATTCTGTTAGCGGGAGGGCTTAAATATTTTGCGTATTTAAAAGAAGCCGAGTTGACGAGGTATTCTGTGACAGAGGAAGGTCCGAAGACGGAAAAGATGCTTTTCAGCCTTGAAAAGGCCATGACAGGCGATCCGGAGAGTAATCTTGCATTGAAAGAAGAGGACTATCTCTTTATCAGGACTATCCCGAACTGGCAGCCGCAGCAGATGGTTACCATTAATGGTGAAGTGCGTTTCCCAGGTACATACCCGATCAGTAGGGGGGAGCGGCTTTCATCAATAATCGAAAGGGCAGGGGGCTACAGCGAATATGCATACTTGAGGGGAGCGGTTTTTATAAGGGAGAGATTAAAGGAAGTCCAACAGAGGAATATGGAGGAAATTATAACGAGACTGGAAAGGGAGCTGCTGTCTGCAAGCTCTGCCCAGACTGCCACTGCAACGTCATCGGAGGGAGTAACGGCAAGCAAGGCTGAAGCCGAGCAAAAGCAGAAATTCCTTGAATCGTTGAAAAAGCTTAAGGCAACCGGCAGATTGACGATATATTTAGCCCATTTGAGGCTATTAAAGGGGAGTGGATTTGACATTGAACTTGAAGGTGGAGACAGTCTATATATACCCGTATCGAACAACTTTGTGAATGTGGCCGGATCAGTGATGACCCAGGGAAGCTTCATATATTCCAATACATTAAGCAGCAAAGATTACATTGAGCTTGCCGGTGGGGCTTCGAGATGGGCGGACACCGGTAATATGTATATAATGAAAGTGGACGGCAGCGCTATGAAGGTTGCAACCGGATTATTCAGTTGGAATTCGGCGCGGTCGAGATGGGAAACGGCTTCATTCGGAGAGCCGATAAAAGAAGTAGAACCCGGAGATACCATAGTTGTGCCGGAAAAGGTAGAACGGATTGCCTGGATGAGAGAGATCAAGGATATTGCCCAGATCGTTGCCAATATAGCTGTCAGCGCAGGCGTGGTAAAAGCCCTGTATCAGTAACAGCTGAGTGAGTTAAGTAAGTTGAGTGAGTTGGATAATAATGAGGCTAAATCTACTTTTGAAACGCTGGAGGTTTGGAAGGCAGGTAGAAGGCCGAGGAAGCAGATACCAGAGGCGGTTAAAGATTTGCCAGCTATTGAACAATATAGATCAGTCGATCAGATTGTAAGGCCATCAATATCTGTTACGGCAAATATTACGGAAGGGTATGGCAGGTATTATTACCAGGAGAATATCCAATACTGCCGTCAAGCACGAGGCTCACTTTTTGAATTGTTGGATCATTTGTATGTGGCTTTGGACGAACAATATATACTTTTGAATTTATTTAATGATTTTAAGGCTGAAACCTTCAGGGTTATCAAAATATTAAATGGTTACATAAACCATTTAAAAAAACAAAAAACAATCTGTTGATCATCCCAAGGACACACAACTATCTTGTCTTTACTTTTTTTCTTTTATCATTTCTTCTCTTATTTCGATTAAATCCATTATCGTGTATCTATCCGTTCAACCTACTCAACCGCTCAACCGTTGCTTACGCTTCTGACGAACCCTTTACCGGTCCGGCAAACTGGGGGGGGACGGGTCTCATGGAAATCCCAACAGCAAGGGTTATGAATGAAGGTAGCTACAGGATTGGCGCAAGCAAGATTGACCCATACCAACATTATTATATTACTGTGAGTCCCTTTAAAAGATTTGAAATAAATGGAAGGTTTACAGAGGTTCTTGGTTTTGCTCCAGGTGAAGGATTTTCCGGTTCCTATGGGAACTTTAAAGATAAGTCATTTAACTTCAAATACAAGCTTGTAGAAGAAGGCAGATATTCGCCTGCACTTTCCATTGGAATCATGGACCCATTCGGGACAAGAGTATATTCGTCACAGCTCATTGTGGCAAGCAAGCAGATATACCCCTTTGACTTTACCTTGGGTTTTGGCAATGGGAGGTTTGGAAAAACCCCGCTTCCAGCACAGAAGGAAGGTTTTAAGGTTGAAATGTTCAGCGATACAAAAGAATGGCTAAAAGACTCGGAATTTTTTTGGGGTATCCAGTTTGCGCCATCAGAAAAATTTGCCCTGATGATGGAATACAGTCCGATAAAATATGAAAAACAGACGAGAGACCCTGCTCAGATGAAATACTTTCAGGACCCGGTTCCTTCGCAATTTAATTATGGCATAAGGCTGAAGCCCTTTAAGTGGACTGACATCGATTTTACCTATCAGAGGGGGAACCAGTATGGTGTGAACCTTTCAATGGCGTTTGACATTGGTAATCCAATCATACCCATCTATGACAAGCCATACGTTGAAAAACTACAAATGAAATCAGATCCTCTCAGTGACAGGATAACGGAGGCCTTGCACGCATCCGGATTCAGCAATATCGGCGTTAAGCTTGAAGGCAATGAGCTATGGATAGAGGCTCAAAACGGAAAATATTTCTATGACACAAGAGCGCTGGGTGTAATCTTAAAAATACTCTATGACCTGAAACCTGTCCGTGTTGATAAAGTCAACATCGTTCTGCATGACAACGGCGTACCTCTGATTCAATTTAATACAACGTTTGTTGATATATATGAACTGTATAATGAAAAAATTTCACTCCGGGAATTTCTCCGTTTATCGGAGATGAGAGCCTTGGATGTTACAGAATATCCCGATATCAAAAAGCGTTACAAGAAACTGTTCGATTATGGTTTAAAGCCGGACTTCAAAACCTTTCTCAATGACCCTTCCGGTTTTTTTCAATACCGGTTTGGAGTTGTAGGATGGGCGAGCTACAACCTGTGGTCTGGCGGTTCCTTTATAGCCGAAATCGACACATATCCTATTAACACGATTTCAGCATCTCAAGGAACTTCATCATCGAGACCAGTACGGAGTGATATTGTACCATATTTGCAGCAAAAATTTATATTGGGGAGATTAATGTATCAGCAAATCCTCAATTTTGATAAAGGTTATTATGGAAGAGTTGCCGGAGGCATACTGGAAACGGAATACGCCGGTCTTGATGGTGAATTGGCAAAACCCATTTTGGATGGAAGGTTATATGTCGGCCTGAGTGGTAGTGTTGTACGAAAAAGGGCGGTGGACGAACCCTTTCAATTAAAAAGCGATGACTGGAAAGAGTACTATAATACCTGTTTTTTAAATGCGCGCCTCAATATCCCTGAAATAGAAACTTCAATTGAGGTTAATGCCGGGCAGTTCCTGGCAGGCGACAGGGGCGCGCGCATAACAGTGTCAAAATTTATCAAGGGTGTTACTCTTGTTGCATGGTATAGTTTTACAGATACATCAATTTTTACTGACAGCATGAATAGAGGTTACAATGATATGGGTGTAGGCATAAAGATACCAATGAGACTTTTCGAAGGCACTGATTCCAGAACAGTTTACAATTTCTTTATTTCACCATGGACAAGGGATGTTGCCCAGGACATAGATCACTCTATGACGCTTTTTGATTTTTTTGGGAGAAACTCAAAAAAATATATTGACAAAGACAGAGTATACATGTATAAATAGCGGTATGTTTAAAATCCAAATGAAACGGGGGAATACTTTATGAACAGATTTAAAAAGGCAGTGAAATTGATGACAGTTGTATTATTTGTTGCAATGGTTTGCCTGCCGACAGTAACGTATGCACAGGCTCCAGCAGTAGCTCCAGCTCCAGCTCCAGCAGCAGGTGCAGCAGGTGGAGCAGCAGGTGCAGCAGTAGGTGCAGGTGTTGGTGTAGGAACAATCGCACTTGGTGCAGCGGTAGTTGCAGCAGGTCTTGCAGTCGTAGGTGCCTCGTCCGGTAGCAGCAGCACTACTACTACTCACACAGCTGTAAGTCACTGAAAGCAAGTATTCTTTAAAAATAAAAATATCAGCTTGGGAAAACCCAATTTCCAAAGCTGATATTTTATTAAAACACTGTCACTCCGGCGGAAGCCGGAGTCCAGAACTATTTAAGTGATTTATAGTAACCGGGTAATTAATTACAAATGCGAAAAATATCTACAAATATCTACAAATATCTACAAGTTACTGCAAATTACCTTTCCTTTTTCTACATAATAATAGCTCTATTCATTACAACAGTTCCAGCTTATACACAAAACACCGGAGACCAACTCAATGCAGTATTGACACCAGCAGAATCATTCTTTAAGAGCCTTAAGGGAAAAGACTACACAAAAATATGGACACTGCTTTCACAAAAATCACAAGAAACAATTGTTGATGAAGTATTCAAAGAGATCCTTAAGAACCAATCCTCACAAACAACTGTTGTGGAATACTCGAAGGAGCAGATACTCTCGGATTTTAAAATTGGGGGATTAATCTCAAGGTCATACTGGAATGGTTTCCTTGAGTACTTTAACCCTGATTTAGTTCTGGATCAAAGTAAATGGGATATTGGAACAGTAAAAAAGGACAAAGCTGAAATATCCATACAATATAAAAAATCAGACAACCCTGCCATGCTAAAAATGTTCAAAGAAAACAACGCATGGAAAGTAGGCCTTGTCGAAACCTTCTGGACGCATAAATAGTAAAAATCCTTATTTAGCCGCAGACAAGAGCGGACGAAGTCATGACAGAATCATTATTTTTATAGCCGGTGACATTGCCGGTTATAAACCCTCATGCCCTTCGGGCAGGGTAAAGACTATCCTTTTAATCTCTGCTTTTGCATGTTTAAAGTTTACCAGAAGACCTGCCTGTATCCCTGTTGCCTTTAAATAATTGATAAGTTGTGCTTCATGGATTTTATCAATCCGTTCTACGGTTTTCAGTTCGACGATTACCTTATTTTCAACAAGTAAATCTGCAACATATTCCCCTGCTGGTTCATCTTTATAAAAAACATTTACAGGTACCTGTGCATCAGCCTTTAGACCTTGTTTTCTTAATTCAATTAATAATGCATTTTCATATACCTTTTCAAGGAACCCAGGGCCAAGAACTCTGTTTACTTCAAAGACAGCGCCATTGATAATATAGGTAATATCGTTTATATCCATAATTTATTTTCACGAAGTGAATGAAATTTTCTTGCAGGCAAGTCGCCTGCACGAAAGGCTGTGTAAGTCCGCATTTGTCGAGCGATAGCGGGCGGCAAAAACTTCATAGCCTCCTATTTTTTGCATGCTGTTATAAATCTGTCTACAAGCCCATCCACAGCGTTTTTGATAACACCAAGAGTACCGATATTCGCCACTCCTGTTATGTTAATTGACCATGTACTTGCCAATGTTTTGATGGACGGGTTTGCCTCCAGAGATACAACCTGTTTTAATTCCAACCAGACATTATAGGCATACCAATATTTTTCGGTTTCGTGCGTATTGATATTTACATACAGTACAGGTCTGCCCGGCGTTTTTAGCCATTCATCCTTGGTTAATACTTTAATCCCATTGGATTTCAGCTTTGTCTCAACATCTTTTTGTATTTGCTCTTTTGCAATGCCTGCCCTTTGAGCATACTTCTGGACATTCGGCTGGATATCCTCCACTATTACATTTACCCCCTCCAGCCCTTTAATTGTCTGGCGGGTAAGTTCAGCATCAACCCCAAACGCCGGCAATCCGGTTATGAGTATAAAAAAAGTAAGCAGAAAGATTTTGAATATTGGATTTTTAATCATAAATACCCCCATTATTATTCTATTTTAGCTACAGACGGGCGCAGACGAACCACGAAATGTCTCTCGCCCGCTACCTTTCGGTAAGTTGAGTTAGTTGAGTAGTTTCCTTTTGGTTTTTAAGATAGTTAATGTAACCATTAATAACCTTTATATTTTCAAAAAACATTTTACGCAGATTTTCATGAACCTTCTGCTCAATATAGTCTTCATCCAATACAACAGTAATATAGTCTAACATTTCATACAGAGAACCTCTTGCCTGACGACAAAATTGAATATTTTCCTGGCAATGATACCTTCCGTTGCCCTCGGCAATATTTGCGGTTATATATCTTGACGCCCTTATCATCTGATCGACTAATCTGAATTTTTCTTCCTGAGGGAATGTTTTTACCGGTCTTGCTATTCCCTTTCTCAAATTTCTCGCCATTTTCCATGCTTCCAATGTTTCAATTGTCGACCTCGTTTCGTACTTCATGTTCCTTACTCAACTCACTCTACTTACTTTACTCACTCTACTGGTTCGCTGTTTCTTCATAGTGTTTCACATATTTCTTAAGCAGTTCCTTCACTTTCCCATCATTCCCTATTGAAGATTCTGATATCAGTTCCCTGAATTCCTTCAAAATTCCTTCAATTTTCTCTATGGAATACTTTTCACTGTTTTTTGCGATAAAGACCTTTTCGTGCTTACTCGCCATTGTTCCTTCTTCGGCGGTAAGAATCTCTTCAAAGAGCTTTTCTCCAGGCCTTAAACCTATGAATGTGATATCAATATCCTTGTTTGGTTCCAAGCCGTGGATTCTTATCAGTTCCTCTGCAATATCGATAATCTTCACAGGTTCACCCATATCGAGGACAAATACCTCTCCGCCTTCACCCATGGTAGATGCCTGAAGCACCAATGATACTGCTTCTGGAATAGTCATGAAATATCTCTTCATGTCCTTATGGGTTACCGTTAACGGGCCTCCGTGTTTCAATTGATCAAGAAAAAGTGGCAGCACGCTCCCCCTGCTCCCCAGCACATTACCAAACCTAACAGAAATGAACCGGGTTGAGTGGTTAATTGTTTCATCCTGACCCCTAACCCCTGACCCCTGACCCCTATCGTCGTTAAACGCTTTACAAACATATTCCGCCATCCTCTTTGTTGCGCCCATAATGCTTGTTGGTCTTACTGCTTTATCGGTAGATATCATGATAAATTTCTCTACACCATAATCAACTGCAACTCTGGCAAGATTGTATGTGCCGAAAATATTTACTTTTACAGCCTCTTTCGGGTTAAACTCCATCATAGGCACATGTTTGTATGCAGCGGCGTGGAATATAATCTGTGGCTTAAATGCTTCAAAAACCTCTTTTAATCTCATTTCATCCCTTACATCACCGGTTATGTAATGTATCTGCCCGGACAAATGAGGGAATAGTCTGTTGAGTTTAAGACCAAGGTTATGTAATTCTGTCTCATCAATATCAAAAAGGATTACCTCTTCAGGATGAAAAACGCATACCTGCATTACAATCTCCGAACCTATTGAACCCCCTGCACCTGTCAGTAAAACTGTTTTTCCTAATACAAAATTACCTATTTCTTGGTAATCCACCGACACTTGTTCTCTGCCGATAACATCCTCTATATTAATCTCTCTGATGTCAGCAAGCGTAACACTGCAATTTTCAATAATTCTTCGTATATCAGGAACAACTTTTATATCCTTTATTTCGGTTTTTCTTACGATTGCCATTATTCTTCTCATTTCCTTACTTGTTGCCGAAGGGATGGCAATCAATATTGATTCAACATTAAACTCATTGGTAAGTTTTGGTATATCTGCAGTCGTTCCAAGTACTTTAATTCCCTGGATAGAACTCCCCTTTTTATTTATATTGTCATCTACAAAACCAATTGGAGTATATTGGCTCTTACTGTGTCGACGCATATCCCTCGCAATTAGCTCACCAGCGCTGCCTGCACCGATAACCAACATTCCCTTTCCATCTCTTGAATATTCATTAATAATGTGGAAATAAACCCTTTTAGAAAATCTGAATGAACACACAAACAATAAAGACAATATAAAATCAAACAGCACTAAAGACAGTGAAAGTTTTTCATAGGCATTACCAGGATTGACTAAAAAATTAACAAGTAAAACACACAGCGTGCTTAAAAATAAGGCCTTAACAATATCAATGGTTTCATGGGTGCTGATAAATCTCCACGAGATCGTGTAAAGCCTGAAAATAAAAAACAGTGTAACTTTTATTAGTAAAAAAATAGGGATATACAAAAGCAGGTTGTATTGTGACGGGATGGTCCAATCGTATTTAATTAAAAATGAGAGGAAGAATGCCAACATAAAAAAGAAGATATCTCCTGCCATATAAAAAGCTACTCGTTTGTAAAAAGTCTTTTTTATCATTTTGAAATCAGATTTACCTCGCTCCTTTACCAAATAAGACTACCCGAACAGTGCGCAGCAAAATATGAAAATCAAGAAATGGGGAGAGGTTCTTGATATAGAAGAGGTCGTATTTGAGCTTCTCCAGGGCATCTTTCACCGTAGCCCCGTGCGGGTAGTTCACTTGTGCCCAACCCGTGACACCGGGCTTCACAGAATGCCTGATTGAAAAGTACGGGACTTTTTTCTCGAATTCCTCCACCTCCTGCATCATCAGCGCCCTGGGGCCTATCAAGTTCATCTCTCCTTTAAGCACGTTCCACATCTGAGGCATTTCGTCAATCCTGGCAACTCTTATTATCTGCCCCACTCTTGTAATACGAGGGTCATCCTTTCTTCCTGCAAATTCCCTGTCATTTTCGGTACCAATTTTCATAGTTCTGAATTTGACTACTTCAAAAAGGCTTCCGTTCAAGCCAACCCTTTTCTGTCTGTAAAAAACAGGACCCTTTGAATCAAGTTTTATGGCAATCATAGCCAACAGAAATAAAGGCAAGCCTATTATAAGAAACAAGGATGAAAAGGACATACTGATCAGCCTTATAATCCTTCTGTTGTAAAGGTTCTTTCTAACACCGTATATAGGCATATTAAGAATCCATAAATCGTTTAAATATTCGATCTGTATTTTACCGAGAACCTCCTCATAAAACGACGGCACATCATATACATGTATTCCATTTAATTTGCAATTTAAAACATTTTTCAAAAGGTCGACATTTTTCAAATTTTTTATTGCAATAACTATATTGTCGACATGCTCGTCCCTGATAATTCTGTTTATCGCCGTACAATCGCCCAATACCCTGATTGAGTTATACAAACCCTGCTTATCGGGATCATCGTCAATAAAACCGACTATCCTGTACGAAAGATCATTTTTTAATATCTTATAAATATTATTTCCTGTCTTTCCCGCGCCAACAATCAGAAATCTTTTTTGTCCGGCAGGGACATATTTCTTGAATGCTATCTCAAATACCAATCTCCACAAATAGGTCAGAATACAGATCAATATTGCGTTTATAATAAAAACTTCTCTACTCAGTTCAGTCTTCGGGAAAAAGAAAAAAATAATCAGCACTACCCATGTCGCAATAACTGTGCTTGTTAAAAATATAAATATATATCTGGCGCCTCTAAATCTGCTATCAAAATTATAAAGGTCTGCTATGTAAAAGCAGAATATGTATGCAAAAACAATTACCAGAATTTCACTCGATGATTGGAGTGGTTCAAACACAAAAACATGGAAGCGTATTAAAGGCGCCAAAAAATAGGCACAGTAGATAAGTAAAATATCTCCCACGAGCAACAAAAACTTCTTTTTTGGAATATGTTTCAGCATATTTCTAAAATGTTAAAAAAATCGGCTATCGGCAGACTTCAAATAATTGTCTTTGCTATAATCATGTTCCTAATCAGGAAATGCTACTGATTAATTTCTAAAATTTCAAAAAGAAATGGTTTTTTCTATAAGTTCTTGATAATATTTTATCACGATCTTTTCATCAAATTCATTTTTTACTTTTTCTCTGCTGCTCTGACCCATCTTTTTTCTCTCTGACTCACCAATCTCAATCATTTTCATTATAGCATCTGCAAGACCCTTAACGTCTCTAACGGGTACCAAAAAACCATTTTTCCCATTTTCTGTAGTTTCTCTACAACCTGCTACATCTGTTGTAATAATGGGTTTTTCTAAAGCCATAGCCTCAAGCAACACCTTGGATAATCCTTCCCTGTATGAAGGCAACACTACAACATCAGAGCTATTCATAAAAGGTCTTACATCGTCAGTTTCTCGAAAATAATTAATAATACCTTCTTCGTGCCAGCTTTTTATTAAGCTTTCTGGTATACAAGAAGAATTACTATTGTCACATGCACCAAGCAATACAAACCTTGCATCAAAGTGCTTCTGTTTAACAAGTCGTGCCGCTTCAACAAATTCAATCACACCCTTGTCGTATAACATCCTTGAAGCCATAAGAAAAACAACCCCATCTTTTTTCACAAGTTGATTCTTAGAGAAGTCGGGTGCAAAAAAATCTGTATTTACACCTGAACCTTCAATGAGTATTGCTTTCTCTTTCTTTACAATATTCTTCTTCAAGAAAATATTTTTATCTTCATCGTTTTGAAACACAACAAATTGTGAAAAAGAACATATTATTTTATATAAAAACCTAACAAATACTTGGAGTAACGAGTCCTTTATAAATACATACCCTAAACCCGTAATTACATTAATATACTTAGTTCTGTTTAAAAGAGCAGATATGCTGCCATATATATTCGGTTTAATTGTAAAATGAATAATCAGATCGGGTTTTTCTCTTTTGTATATCGCATAAAATTCAAGAAAAAGTTTGAAATCTTTTAATGGATTTGTACCTCTTCCAACTAAGTGTTTTATGACAATGAGTTTGAAGTTTTCGGTTTCAACCTTTCTGGAAAAGCCATCTTCCGGTGCTATGGCTACTACATCAAAACCACTATTCTTTAGTGACTTCAATAATCCTAATCTAAAATTATATATCGACCAACTTGTATTTGAAACAATTAAAATTTTTTTCATATAAAGTAATCGAAAGACTTGCTGTTCACAACCAACCTTTCATGTAATTGTATGCAATCGCCGCGTATTCGTATGCAATCGCCTTGATCTGATCCACAGTAGCACTCCACCGTGGATTGCTTGGCGGGGTATCCATAACAGCCGGTGCTAGGACGGCGATATCCGGGGCTTGTTTTCTCCACAGCCAGAGCGCTCGACGGCCGTGGTAGGGTGAGGTTAAAAAGAGTATTGAGCGTGCGCCCTGAGATTTAAGCATTTGGCTCACCATGACCACATTCTGATAGGTGCTGCTGGGGTACTTGTCGAGTACATGGATGGCGGAGTGCGGAACGCCCTTGTCAACCAGGAACAAACGGATCACTTCTACTTCGGAAATGGTTTGTTCCTTGCCTGATGAAAGGAAAATGATTGGTGCATAACCTTGCTTGTAGAAACGTGCTGCATCAAGCGCCCTGCGTTGGTAGCTGGCGTTGAGATAGGTCGATTCACCATCGCCGCTGAACACCACGATACTATCGACTGGTTGAGGCGTGTGCTTAACGACCAACTGGTCCCCAGCAAACCAAACCAGAGGAGTATGGAAGATAAGTAGATACAGGCAAACGACAAATGCTGTTCGAATCAACCAACGGGCACGAGAGCGGCGGTAGTATTTGATCAAGCTTTCTTTCCAACTGGCCGGTGCTTGTGACTTTAGGAGAAGGTGCTTGTCAAGAACATCCATAATCCCCGCAAAACGCTTATCCCATGTGTTCTCCTCGGCAACAGCTATACGCTTATCGCGCATTGACTGTGACTGAATCTGCGGATCGTCCAGAGCCAGCTTGACTTTAGCGATGAAGTCAGCACTATCTTGACCTATCGTAACCACATCGAGAAACTGCTCTGCGAATGCTCGGACTTCACGTATGTTGGTTGAAACAACGGGAACACCCATCGCCAAATATTCGTTTAACTTGCATGAGTAAACACTTTCTGTAAAAGATGTCCGAAGATAAGGGATCAAAGCGACATCGAACCCCTTAATATAGGCGGGTATCTGATCATGTGACCGTGCGCCGAGCAATTTGATGTTGGAAAAAGTTCCTAGACGGCTGACATCAGTGTACGGTGGGCCTACCAACGCAAATGTCACTGAAGGCATCTGCGTCGCCATTTCCAGCAGGAGATCTTGATCCAGCACACCGCTCAATGCCCCGACATAGCCGACAACGGGGCGAGGTAGTGAAGCCATATCATCGGGAGTAGATGCTCGCTTTATAGCGGTAGCAAACTTTACAAAATCAACCCCGCTTGGAAACACATGCACATCTTGGGCATGTATCGCCGCTCTTTCGCGTATGGCTTCAGAAGTGACAAACACCAGATTAGCCCGGCTAAAGAGCAAATCCTCCCATGGGCGCAGCTTGTACACGGCGGACGAGGAACCCGCCATGTTATCCACACAGTAATAAATGACCAATGCAGGATCAACATCGTGAACCAGTGCCTGAGCCAGAGGCGTAGGCAGGAAAGTAAACACAACCGGGTCATGAAAACGTGCAATACGCATCCATTTGCTGACCGACCTGGAGAGCATGAACCTGTTAATCCAACCGGCAAGACGGGAGTAAGGAAATGGCAGGAAAAGTGGAAAAAAAACCGTCAGATCGGGTTGAATTTCTCTAAAACCCCGCGCACTTTTAAACCAATTGATTATCCGCTCACGGACGCGGCCAATATCCTCAAACCTTGGGCCACGCACCCCGGTATTCTCAACGAAGAGCACCCGATTACCAGCAGCGACCAAAGAAGTTGCCAACTGTTGGTGCATCTGCCAATGGGTTGCCCAGTCGATTGATGAAATAATGATGACGTTGCGATTTATCATTTTCTTGTCCACAACAGTGGTTGACCCATTAATCTCTCGTCAAAATCAAGTAATTTTTCTGCTATCCTCTCCTCCAGGATGTTCCATAACAGCAAACGCAGATACACCACTTTCATATGATTACCATCGTTATTCAAAGGCATTAGACACCCCTCTAATTATTCCTTCTTTTTTATGAGTTCGCTTATAAAATGATCTGGGTTCACATCGGGGTGAAGGACTTCCCTGATTGTCATTTTCATGCGGCTCCGCAATATTAGATGCGCTCAATAATAACGCTCCCAACAGCCAAAAAGAGCGTATGGATAATATATCGACAAAAAACCCCGTTATAAGATAACCTATAAATCCCCAAAAAAAATATGTACTTATAGTTTTCCAGGTCGAAGCGCACGATTTGTTGATCAATATCCATGCTGTCCTCAACAGCAAAGTTAAGAACAAGCAGATTGCCGCAAGGCCCAGCAGACCTGTTTCAGCCAGTGCACCGAAATACACAGAATGAGGGTCTATCCCCGGGATGATGTGATCGTTTATCATTGAAGTGTTTTTCGCGACCGAGAGGTCAACATAATGTTTTACCTCGTCAGTGAAAACTCCCTGACCCACGCCGAAGAGCGGGTATTTTAGAGCCATATTAACCGCGGCGGTCCCAAGGAAAGCTCGTATGTCATAGGACGTGTGAATATTTACGGTTAGCAATTCTGCGGTTGTATCTTTGGATACCGTGACCGGATAGATTGTCCATATTGAAGCTATAACGGCCGATATCAATAGAAATACCGCAAATGCAGCGGTTATGATTTTGAAAGGCAGCAAATAACGAACTGTTTTTTTCAGGAAAAGCATCGACGAGAAAGCAAAGAAAAGCCCTGCCAAAGACCTGGAGTACGCGATGATTGCGGCTATTAAAATTATGCCTATGCCAAGGATGATGGCGGCCGTCCATTTTCTATCTTTATTTATTTCGAAGAACGCCATTCCCGAAACCAAGCCGAGCTGAGAAAAGATTATGAACATTTCCGGCGAGACGAGGGTAGAGCTTATTCTCTGGAACGGTATCATGGAAGCTTTGGACGGCGCATACAAAAGAAATTTCATAGCCCAGGAGCAGTTGTATATTGTAAACGCGGCGAAGCTTGCCAGCCCGAACATGGACACAGCCGCAGAGACGATAAAGATAAGCCGGATACAATTTTCAAAAACTTTCTTTTCACATAGGATCGAAGAAGCGGTTATAAAAAGCGCCGATAAATATATTAAGCCGATAAAATCAGGCATGCTTGTAATTATCTTCTTTGAAAATACGCAGGAAAATAAGTTAAACATAATCAATAAACCAAGCGCAATAAGGATTTTAGCGTCAGGCAAGCGCGCTTTTTTAAAGGTCAGTGCATAGAATGACCACAAAAGGAAAAGAATTGCAAATACGATATCGGCATATTGTATCTTATTGCCTAGGGGGAATGGTCTTGGCAGACACATGAGGGGCAAGAGCAATAGATACAAAAAAAACAATGAAGTTATTATTTTCTTTAGCTTATTTTCCATTGTAATGATATTCAGAATTTTACGCACAAAATACTATATCGCTACCCAAATGCGGGGTGCTTACCCTGTCATCGCTCACCGCAATTAAAACAGATATTTGCCAACCAATTGAGCTTTTTATAATAGCATTTGGTTTGTATATCCTGAGAATGAGAGAACGTAGCAAAAACCATTATCTCCTGCCAACGCTATGACGACGAGGAGACCTTCGCTATGAAGCTCTATAAAACATGTTGTTTGAGCAACAGGCCGTTGACATTTGACATTATTAATCACGCAAATTATATGCTTGCATTTAAAAAATTGAATTTCAACGCCCAGTTCGTTTATCCTTGTCCTTAGTAACCATCAATAAACGATATGCCCCTTTCAACTTGAAACAAAAATCTTTGAAACTAACAAGTTTGAAAACCTGCTTGAATACATATGCCGGCCTGAAATAGAACTTTCTATATGCCTCGTTTAACAACTTGTACATCTCTTCGGAGCTCAAGTTATCTTCACACAATGGAGGATTGAACTCAGGCTGTGGATTTAATGCAAATTTTTTCCATACATCTTCTTTAAGCAAACCGCTACTCAGCATATTTTTATATATTTCTGTATAAGGATATGGAACCAATACATGAAACTCAACAAATGTTGGGTTCAGCGAATATGCAAATCTAAACGTAGCGTCCATTTCTTCTCTTGTCTCAGTTGGTGCGCCAATAATGAAGTTACCCACCGTCTCAATTCCTACCTTATGACAAAGCTCAAAGACATTTCGTATGTCCTGAAGTTCAACTCCCTTTTTGAATATTTTCAGTACTCGTTCAGTGCCAGATTCAACTCCAAAGTGTATTCTGTTACAGCCTGCCTCTTTGCACGAACGAAGCACTTCTTCATCGAGAAAATTTATCCTCCCGCGGAAGCTCCATATAATCTTAAAAGGAAGACTCTTAATAGCTTCACACATTTCTGACAAACGTTGCTTGTTCAAATTAAAGAGATCATCAAAGAAAAAGAATTCATTAATGCCAAATTCTTCATAGCACTGTTTGATTTCTGCGACAACATTCTGTGCAGAACGCAGACGATATTGTTTATACGGGCTGTTACAGAAAGTGCAGGGGAACGGACAGCCCCGACTAGAGCAAATACTGGTTATCCCTGCACCTCTTGCTACAGCAGATTTAACCCTTTCCATTGAAGACAAATGCCTAGGAGGGAAAGGCGGTTCGTCCAGGTTTTCCACTTGCCAAGGCTCATTAAGCACCGTATTTTCCAAATCCTTATATCCGACGCCTCGAACATCTTTCCAGCTTTTGTTATCACGTACTCGACGACAAAGTTCACGAAAAGAATATTCTCCATCACCACGTATCACGCAGTCCACCGGAAATGTATTCAGAGTTTCATTTGGGTAGGCTTCTACATGGGGCCCGCCTATGCAAATAACAATCCTGGAGGCTTCTTTTCGTACTGCGTCGACCAAAACCTTCAAGTCATAGAGACAATCCGTATAAGAAGAAAATCCTACCACCTGGGGTTGGAAATCTTTGATAAGGTCAGCCAAGTCCTTTTCGTCAGTCTTCTCCAGTGCCATATCGAGCAACTTTACTTCAAACTCTTTATTTTGTTGAAGCATGGCCGCAATATACATAAGCCCCAAATGGGGGAAAACTCCCATATCATCGGCTTTCAAAGGATGTGGCCCCTTTATCTCATGGACAGCAGGTGGATTTACTAAAAGAACTTTCATTTTACACTCTCCGTGTCAAAATTCTTGTCAGAACGGAGATTGTTAACCTTCTTGCAAATAAATAACCTCACGTCTCCCAGAGCGAAAGGAAACACACAGGATTTCGGAAGATACTTCGATACAAACATACCCACGCTGCGCACAAAAGGATTCATGTTTTTCATTACTCCCTTTAGCGCATATGGAAGAGAAGCGTAATGAGTATGATTAAAACTACCCAGCAATTCGAAACCGTGCCTCTGAAGAATATCAACAATAACTCGCTCACTAAAGTAGGTTAGGTGCATTGGAAGAATCCAGTGCCACCTTTTTTTCAATAGTTTGGCTATTTGAGAGTCTATCATAATCGTTGAGAACACAAATATTCTGCCATCTTCCAATATAAAACTAATCTCTCTAATAAAATCATCCGGATTTTCCAAATGTTCTATAACATCCCATGATGTCACTATATCGAAACCCATACCTGAGAACTGTGAACCTTTAGAAAATATATCAGTTATTACATTATGCCCCAAAACTTCACTCGAATATCTTGCAGCAACTCTTGATGGCTCAACGCCAACAACGGTATGCCCTTCAGATTTTGCAACTTCTATAAAAGCACCATAATATGATCCTATATCAAGAATTTTCAGTTTCTTTTTAGGTAAATATCTGGATATTTTTTTAAAGGCACTTTTAAAGGTTAACATCTTTACATTGAAATTTTCCAAATACGTCTCATCATCTGTATCAAAATAAAAGTCACTTACCGCAGAACCGTAGGTTGCAGGGGGAATCTGTATCAATCCGCAAGAGAGACATTCTTGTAGAACTGGACGCTTAGATCCGGTCTGAACGCTGGAACATTTAAAATTATCGGATGTCAATTCGTCAAAACGTTCATCTCGTCCATCTTGCCAGATTGGAAGCAACGAATACTCTCCACAAGATCTGCAGTACGAAAATCTCATTTTTGTCAAAGAAGGTCTTAATGGTTTCTCATTTCGTCTAAGTGCCAAGCTAACTAAATCTACAAAGCTTTTTATGACTTGACTTTTTGGTATCTTTGACACATCATTTTTTCGGTCTTTGAAATATATAGGAACCTCCAGTAGCCGAACTCCAATTTTCTCCATAAGACTGACAGTTTCTACGAAATATGAATATCCGTTGCTGTTTAATCGATAAATAGATGCTGTTTTAAGGGTATCCACATCAAACACGCGGAACGATGTAGTCAATTCGTGCAACTTAATCCCCAACATAATTCTAGCCAGCTTATTTCCAATGCGTGAAACCATCTTCCTGAAGCCAACGTAATCTGATTTTCCTCCAATTGTATAACGTGAACCAATTACAAAAACATTTTCTCCAGAATGGGCAAGCAATGATGGGATCTCCTCCGGTCTATGAGACAGATCAGCATCCATAGTTACTAGATATTTGTAATTATTTACGATGGCATATATTTTCATCATCTTATGCGCCGATCCGAGACCATTTTTAAATCGGCGTGTAATCAAATGAACATGTGAATCTGAAGCCTTTATTTGACGAATAATATCAGAAGTTCCATCTGGCGAATTATCATCAATAATTAGCATGTCTTGCGATTCACCTAAAGTAAGCCTTACACGTTCAATAAATTCACTAATATTCCTGGCTTCATTGTATGTAGCCGTTGCAACCAGCACTTTTTTATTATCCGTCATTTTGAGCACTTGTTCTTATTCTATAGTGTCCACTAAAAGCATCTTGCATATCTTCGCTTCATTGCTGCATTGACAGGTATTGTCGCCAATGACACCAGTCCCAATCCCCGTGCAATTTCTGCCTGAAGATGCGAACGGAATCTGATTCGAGAATGCAGGTACGGCATAGCATGAGACAATTTTGTGATGAATGGTTTATATTAAAAATACTTGAAGCTCCGATCTTATAACCTACGTTCGCAGCAGCATCAATAACACGTTGGTTGACGCGACCATGAGGATAGGAAATAGACACAATTTCTTTTCCTGTTAGATCTTCTAGATAATGTTTGCTTGATTCAAGTTCATCCCGTAATTTCTCCTGACTACATTCTGTAAGGGGTGCGTGGGAAACACCGTGGGAGCCAATGGTTACATTCGGTTTTTCTGACAGCATACGCACTTCTGCTTCGCTCAGATATGGATGGGTACGGCTTCTTCGGATATAGGCGGTTGAGATAAATACGGTGAAGGGTACCTGATACCTTTCCAATATGGGAGCGGCAATGGTGAGGTTGTCCCTGTAACCGTCGTCGAAGGTAACGGCAACCCCATGCTTTTGTTTTGTATTAAGAGTATCAGTCAGTCCGATAATGGAAGTTTCTTTATATTGAGAAAGCTCTGCCATATGAGTTTCAAACAATTCCGGCGAAATACTAAACAAATTCCGAAAATCTTCTTTGATGGGTGTCCCAACGGCATGATAAAGCAAGATTCTGAATCCGTTTCGAGACTCCGAAGATTTACGGCAAAGTGCAAATATCTCAGATATGCCGCAGGCGATAACTCTATGCCAATTCATAATTTTCCGGCTTTGTATCGAATAGCCCAGTTTATAGCGTAACGCATCATATCGAAAGATGCCCATTCCCATTCACCAATATACTCAACCAAGTTACCGCCGAACCCCCTTTTAAAATGATTTACACCCTCTGCCGAAGAGTTTTCGGGATCAATCCCACCAAAATCAAAATCAGAAATGCCCATTTCTCTTAGAATGACAATCATTCTGTTAAACATAGCATAAGCAGCGCTGATTTCCCTCCCCCTTGCATTCGTTGCGGCGTTCATGTAAAATGCTTTTTGGCCGAATATCAGGATGAGACAGGAGGTTACAGCATCTCCATTAATGTAACCGTTCAGGATTAGAACTTGTTCTCTGAGTGATGCACACATATCTTCAACGTCTTTGCGATTCTTTGATAGAGATTGAAAGATCTTCCCCTTGACCATGTCGCTATGGGTTTTCAGGAAATCAGAAATATCCTTATCTCCGTTTCCGACTTTCCAGTCAAGGTTCTCTGCAGTTGCTTTTTTTAAATAGTATCGGTGCTTGGATGCCATCTGCGGGAATAAATTCTCGTTTTCTGCAGGAATCTCCAGTGTAATCGAATAGCCACTGTTTATTTTGAATATCGGCCTCGTCAAATGACGATTGAGGCTATAGGAAAAGAAAGCTTGTGTTGGCATAAGGCTGTAAAAACGGACCGTTGAAATTCCTGTAGATTTTTTTATGGTGAGCAAGAGAGATTCAATAATGTTTGAAATATTTTTAATATTTGTTCCTGGAAAAACAAGAACGGGTCCACCTGGAGCCCAACCAAATCTAATGCCGGGAAATGGTGATTTCATCATGATCTGAGCCATTGCGACGCGAGATCCTGATTTGTCAATGGCGGCGTATCTTAGTGGCGTCCATCCGGACCTTCGTTTGAATTCTCCCCAATTATAAGATTGAAAGATATTATAATCTTTGCTTTTGAGAAGCTCATGATCCCACTCTCCAGAATGATCTTTATCCGTGCGTTGTATCCATTCTACCATGAGAAACCTATTATTCGGATATTTTTGAACCAGTTAGGAGCTGTTGGAATCACATCCTCCGGCAACTCCGGCCATGAAAAGCATTCCAGGTCGAGTTTCTCCAGGACCTCCTTTACTTCGTCGATCTGGTTTCCCGAAGTATAAAAAGGGTAGGCATAAGGAACCACATGCTCCGGGAGAGAGGCGAAGACCGGTTCAAAACCGTTCCGTCTCATAACAGAATCAAGCAAACGATACAATTCACAGCGACGCGATATTTCCTGTTCCGCATCCAGATGATCAAGAAAATACTGGAGTTCTATACAGGGTGCGGCGTTTCCCGGCAAGCGAAATTCCGCATCGGGTGCTGAAGGCGCTATTCTATTCCCGGACGTGATTTTTCTTGCCGTTCGTATGATGGAAGTGAGAAACCGGATCATTCGGAGATCAATAAACCGTTGAGATTTATGTATAAGACGCTTCACGCGAAAGGAAATAGAAATCCCTGCTGCGGAGGGAACGATCTGTGGTTTGATCGTATAGCTCTTATCGTGGGCGTTGATCACCATGGCTGCACCATTCGGGAGCATCAACGTTTTCCTTAAACTGAAAATTCCTATATCACCCCGGGTGCCGAGCGCTTGCCCTTCTTCATCACGACTCAGGAAGCCATGGGCATTGTCCTCAATGATGACAGCTTCGGTCCTTGCTGCATATCGTTGGAAGGGCTCCAAGCTTTGCGGAAAACCGAAGTAGTTAACGGCCAAGATGGTCTTTGCAAACGGCAGGGCATCGGGCAGTTCCGCGAGCTGCAGGTCTTTATCCACATGGTAATAAACGGGGACAGCACCGATTGTATTGATCGCAGATAAGAGCTCCCGGCAAATGAAAGCCGGGAGAAGCACGCTATCGCCTTTCGCACAGCCGATAACCCTCAGGGCTTCGTATAAGGCGTGACGGCCATAACTGAAATACCGAACGGAACGGTGATTGACGAATGCATCGAAACTCCAGTCGCCACTGTTTTCTGTCGGGAAGCATAGATGACTGATACGCTCTGCATTTGCTTTCTGAAGAGTGTTCATCCCTTTATTGCCGATGATTCAATACAAATGACATTTTGCCTGGCAATGAGGGACGCTGCTCCCGGTAAATGCTCCGTCATGAATTGCTCCAGCTTGACGGGGTAAGGATCGGGCCTCATATGAAAATCCGGATGGAAAAAAAGCTCCGAATAGCTAACATGGATGCGGACTTGACCGGTGCGGAACGGTTTCCATATGCCGATCCACTCCGATTCGCACAGTCGTTGCAATTCCATTTAAAAATCACGATTTTATTCTTGCCGCATTCAAGAACATAAATACCCAGGATTTCCAGTTAAACAGGTCACAATTTAAAGCAGTCAAAAAATATTGGTGAGCCGTCTTATGATTACCTGACCGCATAAAGGCGCGACCTCCGCCACGAATAATGTCAGCCCGACGTTTGCGCATGAGATATTTATATAGAGATGTCTTGGGTTGCCACCCTTGAAAATGGGCATTAACCACATTGAGGTTATGCTGGCAGTGTTCCCCTATTTTGGCTGTGATTCCCTGACCGAACATACGATAAACACCAAGGATAACATTTATGTATGCAATGCTGCAATTGATCCTTGCCAGACGCAGCCAGAAATCATAGTCTTCAACACCGTTAAAAGACGGGTCTTCAGAAAACCCGCCTGCTGCCAAAATCTTTTCCCTTTTTACAACTGTAGCTGAAGTGGAGATGGCATTTCCTTTATATAAAAGATCTCGATATGATTTATGAGGGCCGCAACATTTACGTCTTATTCGCCGACCGATTTCTTCGATCCATATATCATGGCATACAATATCCAGGTTGGGTGATTTTTTGAAGCGCTGTATGACATTTTCAAGTTTCGGCTCCAGCCAGACATCATCGGCATCCAGGAAGGCGATGTAACTGCCCGAAGACGAATTTATACCCGTATTTCTCGCTCCCCCGATGCCCTTATTTTCCTGGCAGACGATTTTCACATGAATGGCCGGATGTGCATTCGCCCAATCCTTGACCCTGTCATATGTACCATCTGTTGATCCATCATCTACAACAACGATCTCGTAATCCGATACAGATTGCCGACAAATTGAATTCAAAGCATCTTCAATAAACAACTCAGCATTATATGCGGGAACCACGACGCTGATAAGGGGTGTGGGTGTCGACAATCTATCTCTCATATCTCTTGTTATCGCTTGGACAAGATAAGATTTTGAACTTGTGCTGCAATTCTTTGGAAAGGTAGTGCCGGAGCGGCGGCATGAAAATGGGCTTCGCCAGGGGGATTTTTATGGTCAGGCGCCTGTCGATCTTTCCCTGAAGGGTGGACTCTGTGCGATAAATTTTCAGTATGGCATTGAATCCGCAGTGAACCCGGGATTCCTGAATGGCTTCATCAATACCATAAAACCGGGGTGCGCTAATCAGGATTTTCTTTTGCATTGTTCCAGGCAATCTTTCATGGCATGCGGAATTCCGGAGTCTACGATCATCTTCTCCGTCTTCAGTTTCAATTCTCCATAATAATTGATGGGTTCGGCAGGGTCTTCCTCGCTGTACGGCGCCTTTTCTCCGTCATAAATACCATTTGATGATATGAAGATGAGCTTCGAATCATACTTCTCACATCAGGGGTGAATTCCACCGGAATGGCGCTATTTTTTGCAATGGCGGCAAATTGATGAGTTCAAGGTATTTACCCACCTGGGCGTCGAGGGTGAATTTCTCCACAAAGCGCTGGTAAGCACTGGCCCCCATGTGCCCTAAGGTTTCTGGCTTATCCAGCAACTGCTTCCAGATTTCAGATAGTTCAACCGGGGCTGCACCCTTCAGCAGATACCCTGTCCGAAAGTGCTCTATGAGTTCCGGCACCCCTCCAACGGTGGTTGCAATGACCGCGCGCCCTGCACGCATAGCTTCGAGAACACACATGGGCATTCCTTCCACAATGGAAGTCAGCAGGATGGCGTCGTGTTGCAGGTACATTCCTTCGATGTCCCTGACAAAGCCCGTAAAACTAATCTGGTCGGAAACTCCAAGCTGTTTCGCCAGCTCGGTCAGTTCGTGCATATAGCCTTTTTCCGCCTCCTCTCCGACAAATGTAATCCGAATGTCTTTGAAACCCTGTCTGGCAAGAATCGCCAGGGCAAGAATAGAGAATTTCTGATTTTTTTCCTGACACAAATAACCTACCTGCAGGAATTCAAGCGGTTTTCCACATAGCGGGGGTAATGGGGGTGGAGCAATTGGCAAGCCATTATATATCGTTACCACATTGGCCTTTAGCTTACGGAGTTGAATTAGCGATCCTGCGACTGCATCCGATACAGCGACAAAACACCCCCGCCGTTCAATAATTCGGTCAATGAGCCATTCCAGGAGAAAGAACGGTTTTTGTGGAAGAGTTGCCAAACTGTGAACGAGATGAATTATCCTTATACCACCATGTGCTACAGCAGCAGCAACAGCCATGCGGCAAGCTTCGCCGCCTGGATAGCCACCGTTATTTATAAAAAGAATATCTGGCCTGTTTTTTCGAAAATAATTGAAAAAGCGCAGGAAAAGCAGCACCATCACAGGGAACCGCAGCAGTACGGAAAGAATTCTCCGTGGCAATATCATTACGGCCGAGGCAGTGCTGATGGCCCAATTACCTATGCTCGCTGGAGTTGTCCATGAATATTTACGCAGACTTACATTGGCCGGAAGGGGTTGATTCAGCAGGATGCTGGTGTTCAGATTGGTGTTGACCAGCAATTCAATGCGCAGACTCTGGAAATGTGGCAGGAGTTGGGCCAACACACGATCAGCGCCACCGGCAATATAGCCCTCCACCACTACAGTCATCAGCCTCGACATCTGTCCACCCGTTCGACAATATGAGCAGGCACACCAACTCCCACGAATTCAGGATGTGTGGAGCGCGCTCCAGTTTCTAACTTAAGGTTCCTGCCATAGTATTTCAGGTCTGTTTTGAGGCACTGGGTTTCGGAATAAGGGACCAGACGACGGATTAGCATAGCGATAGAACTAATGGACTTCCATATAATCATGTGCATTTTTTTCCAACATATAGAAGATTCGGGCTGAACCAAGCCGTTTCCATTCCCCCCTCCCTGAAAACAAGCCGAAAAACCACATTCAGCGCCATCTGCGCCACAATCATTATTCGCATTAAGAATTTTAAAATCAACCCAGGATTTTCAGCGGTGAATAGCCAGAAACTGAAGGTACCGGTGTATCCACTCCATTGTTCCTGTAATTTTCCCGACTCAAAGAGTTTTCGGAACTCTTTCAGCAGCATAATATTTAGATTGTGGAGCGGCAGCTGTGGTTTGTTGAAAAAATATGTCCACAACCAGTAAATACCCCGGAGGTTCGGGATCGAAATTACCAAGTGGCCACCGGGCTTGAGGAGAGATACATGGGCATTAACAATTTCCTCCGGGTTTTCGAAGTGTTCGATAAATCCTCTGGAAACCACCACATCGTATTTTTCGGAATGCCGGGATTGAAACTCCAAGGAAAGGAAGTCGGCAAAATGCACATTTTCCGAGTCATATCCTTGGCGTTCAAAATTAGCCTTGCAGATTTTTGCGCCGGAAGGTGTGTATTCAACCCCATGGGGCGTCAGACCAAATACCACGGCCATTTTCATGATGTGAGTCCCGGGGGCGCAGCCGATTTCCATGGCGTTCATCCCTTTACCCACATCCGACAGGCATCTTTCCAGGACTATGTCGAACAGCAGGTATTCATCATAGGATGTTGTGGCCATGCGGGTGACTTTTTCGCCGACCAATTTTTTGGTCAGGTCAGCAGCGCGCCTGTACAAGCTGTTCCTGTTATTATCTGTGCCGACGTTTAGGAATTCGTCCTTGTATCCCTTTTCCCAGTATTCCCGATCGGTAAGCCTCATCGGGGAATCCTTAAAAGCAGGCCGCGATAGCCTGCGGCATGGAATTGATATACGTGGTGGCGAGTGTCATTTCGATTTCTCAAGGCAGAACGCCGACCCTTGAATGATGTATGGAGCCCTACCCACGGCATCAACCTCTTGCGCATAGCAAAATTTCTCAATACATCAAACAGGTTTATCTCTATAGGAATGTTGTAGGCGATATTTGTGGTGTACTTGTTGAGCATCGCAGTAAACTGCTCGTGCCTCTCGATATGTTCGATGACATCAATCATAAGCACTATGTCGAAAAAACCTATCATCGCCTATCTGATCCAGTGCTCCCAACGTAGCACGTTGTAATATATGGGTTGTTTTTCTTCTGGGTGTTAACCATTTCTTCGGCGACATCCAGAACACTTGCAGAAACAGTATGCTCTCTGGCGACAAACCACTCACAGACCAGCATTCCCAGCACGCCAGCACCACCACCAATGTCGAGAATTTTTATGTGTGCTTGTTTGCTGTCGATAGTTTCGAAAAGTCTGGCAAGATAGTGCATCTTGTACGCACTATCTTCAGCATGAAGGTTCGGGTTTAATCTAGTGTACGTGCCGTCTGAATAAATTGTCTTGCTGCTCATTTCGCAAGCTGGTGTATTTTTGCATGCGTAGTTAGCAACCGTTTCATCGTCCGGACCGGAGTTTTTTCCGTCCTGGCATATTGGTCGCAGAACGTCTTACGTGCATCCTGCACTGTCTCACTTTCCCACCATTCACTAATATTATCCCAATGCAAAGAAACCATTTCTGCCGCCTGCTCAGGGGTATCAGCAAGGATGCCGGCGTTTTTCAGCGACTCATAGTAAGGTTTTGCGCTGGGCAAAAGATGGTCCAGCCCGCCATGCCAGAAGCACATTGTAGGGATGTTTAAGGCAAGGGTCTCAAGGATGCCTGCCGAATTATAAGAATGGACGACCACGCGACTTCGTGCAACCAGCTTACGGATAGGGGCATCACCGGTCTCAATGCGCATATGTGGACTAAAATCCTTCCAACGCTGCTCATCAGACCAGCGTAATTTTTTGTATACATGGTGGAGACGTACTGTCAGTTTTTGTTGGATGGTCTCTGGCAGCGCCGCAACAAAACGGAACTGCTCCTCTTGATAGATGCCGAATTCTAAATAGTCATCCCATAGGAGTTCGCATGAGACTAATAGTATCGGTGGGTGTAACTCAACCAACAATAAACCACCATCGGATAACCAATTTTGCGGTTTGCGACCAGCCACTGTGAAGACAAAGGCCGGAATGTTCCTATGGTTCCCGTTCGTCCATCCCCAGGTAAAAAACTTGTCACAAGTTACAATCTCCGGCCAATTTTGGCTTCCAAGCGATGTTCCGTAACCGGCACCATGCTGGCCTGTAAAATACGGACGACCTTCTTCGACCTTCAACGCGGTCCAGACTTTGAATATTTCGTCGGTATCAAAGTTATTCGAGGTAAGAATAAATCTCGGTTCCGCCGGCCAAGGCAAAGATTTGACCTGTTGAACCAGATAATCATAGCCTTCCAGATAACAGCTTGGGATAATTTCAGACAATTGGCAACGAACAAACCGCTCAAACCCTGTATAGTTTTTTGCATCAATACTAAAGCGCCGACGCGTTCCCGGATCAGGGACGAATTTCTCCAGCGTTGGGCTTTGCCATAATTGCGGACATTGTACAAATCCAAGTTGCAGCATAACTTCTTCTTTGAACGGCAGATAGCTATTAACAATAAAGGCGTCACGTTTCCTGCTGAATTTGGGCAGAATATATTTGGCTGTGTTTAAAATAAAACGCTTAGCACTTTGTTTCCACGCAACTTTGATATTTCCTTCTTGTACAAAACCACTTATGCCCTGGAGAGACACAGAATCAATATCTGTCTTTACATTCCCTAAAAAGTTTATAATTTTCGCGTAAAGAACATGATTCCATATATCATCACTACAGGCCCAGACGAAGGATAGTGAATCGTTTGTGGCAAGACTATAACCGGCGAAATCAAAAACCGTGGTGCCTGACACCCCATGATCCTTCAATACCTGCTTCAGCGTAAAATAGCGATTGAAAGTGACGGCAGCATACCTTTGAAGCCACTTGCCAAGCACAATGTTCCAATATCGTTCACTGTGCTGAGTCTTGTGAAACGTATTAAGTGCTTCTGTCACCTCTGCCAGAAGTTGCCTCGACAACTTATGAAAATAGGAGAGATCGCCCTCTCTCTGTCCAGGTTGGAAACCGTAAGGTTTAGCTACAACAGCATCCATGTTTGACCAGACATGCTTGCGATCATAAAATCGGCACCACTCGCCGAGGAACAACACAGGGCGATCAAACTTCCAGGAGCGTTCGTCGGCCGTGGTCACAAGGAAGCGTTTTGCGATTCTCATTTCTGTATCGGTATTATTCATCTCTGGATGCCGTGAGCTGATCCACACCGCTCACCTATTGCTATGACTTAATTGTGGGTAACCTTCAAGAAGGAGGGTATCTGGGGCTGCTGTATATTCAACAAAGATAATATTCGCTGCATTGCCCTGCCATCTACGATGCCGCGCGAGGCTTCAAATATAGACTGACGACTACTTCTGTTTTGTATATACAAATCAAGAGCTGCCTTTATTGCAGCGGGGCTCATTTTATCATTCCAAAGACCGATATCTATGCTACCTGTGAGCCGGGCATATTCGGCTGAGGTTTTTTTTTCGTGATCAATCGAAGGCACAACAATAACCGGCCGGCCCAGATAAGCGCATTCATAAAGCGTTCGGCCACCAGAGGTTATGATAATATCTTGCGATCCTACAAGTCCAAGAAAATCAGGAGGATTATTATATATCTGTCTTAAATTGTTTGAGCGTAATGTATTGTATAATTCTTTATACTCAACGAAAGTAGGCCCCAGTACAACGTTAAGCTTATAGTTAAGATCGTGTTCCAATAAGCAACTGACAATTTTTACGGTAAGCCCTGCGGGGTCGGATCCCCCCATGGTAATCATTACATTATGAACACTTTCTTTTATTGGCTCTACCTCCGGACAACGCTCCATAAGAAAATAGTCCGGACCCAATGCCAATTTTACATTTTTTGTGATATGTGGATATTTCTTAAATTCATCGACAAACGAGTCGTTAATCAATACATCCGGATAGCCAATGCATGACCCAACGATGTCGAATACGATCGTTTGTATGCGCTTAGACCGTGCATAGTCAAAAAAATCCGTATAGGGCGTTTCCTTGAGGTCGAATATCACCTTAACAGGAGAGTATTTTTCACTCAATTTAATTAACCGATCATTACTATCATCATCGATATCGATAATTTCAACTTCCATACCTTGATTTCGTACATACTCAATTCCGTCCTTATAGTCTTTCATAAGATAAATTATTTTGTATTCGTTCTCAAGTTGCGATGACAAAATGAGCGAACGCCTTACATGTCCCATTGAAACACCCCATACTCTCCCACCATCAACCCTGAACAGCACTGTTTTCATGTTTCAATAAATATCATCAAGTGTAATTAAATCCATTCGCATGATATCTCTTTTTAATTTCCGGCCATTAATTATTGGCCAATCGGTGACCCTGCTCTGGGCCGTTGAAGGGGCATAAAACACAACACCGTTTTCCTTCAATACGGTTCCGGCTTTAATATCTACTGCGGCATATATTCCTCGACGCTTAAAGAGTCGCGGCTGTGCTTCCTCAGGTGCAGGTTCTTTATGACCATGGCCAAATGCCTTTTCCAAATCGCGAATATTACTGACCAGCATTTTCAGACCAAGTGGGTCCATTGAACACTTTTGATCGGGACCGGGCAAAGACTTATCGATAGTAAAATGTTTCTCTATTACATTTGCACCCAATGCAACTGCTGCAAAAGGGATATGGATTCCTTCCGTGTGGTCCGAATATCCGACCGGACAGTCCAGTAACGTCTTCATAGTCTTGATTGCCATAAGATTACAGGCTTGCGGAGGGGTTGGGTAGCACGATACGCAATGCAACACAACGTAATCTCTGTTCCCTGACTCTTCTACCCATCTGACCGTCTGCAGCACCTCCTCAAGGTCGCTCATTCCCGAGGAAAGGATTATGGGCTTTTGTAGGGACGCCGCTCCTTGTATAAGGTCTTTGTAATTGAAGTCCATCGCGGCTATTTTTATAAGCTGCGGATTCTGTTTCCGTATGAACTCAAGGCTTATGAATTCTTCCGGAGTCGAGAACAAATTTATATCCCTCTGCCGTGCAAAATCCCAAATCTCCTGTTCCTTTTCCTGAGAAATCTCCGCATCGATGTCGTATTGGAAACCGGGATGGCTCGGATGCAGAAACTCTCGTGTGACAAAGGTTTGAATCTTGACAGCATCCGCGCCCGACTCCCATGCAGCAGCGACCATCTCCTTGGCAAGAGTCACATCGCCGTTGTGATTTATGCCTATCTCAGCGATTATATAGACGGGCTGCCCGTCACCGACGATCTTATTTCCTATGCGCATCGTTCTCATTTTCTCCTCGACGAACTTTTTAAAAAAAGTAAAGTTTTTTTATGTAACCGGACATTACTGATTTTTACTCAGCATTGTCCGGTTAGAAACTTGCATGTAATGAACAATTTATGTTCAAGAAGCACCTGCATTAGTATTTCTCGTTCAGTTCTCGAATTAGTGCCGGGATATCATATCGGTTCATGTCGCAGTCATTACACAACTTCAGGTCGATGAAGTTTCTTTCTGCGACGTTTTGTCGGATGCGGTTTATGATGTCGTTGTTCCATAAACTCCGCAATTTTCCCTTTTCATATTTCCCGTAGGTCATATTCATGGAGAAGTCGATGCAGCAAGCAGTTAGGTTCCCATTCCACGCGACCACAATTCGCGTCCACGGATTAGGACATGTAATGTTTTTCCTGTGTCGTGAAAGAAGAGTCTGCAGCTCCGTGGGCGCAAGGTGCTTTGCGTCGACCTGAGCGCCCTGGTTCATCACGAAGGAGATTTCGATTTCGTCCACATAGGGGCGAAACAGGTTCTTGAAATCATCCACATAGCGTTCGTTGATGTTCATCATGGTGTAAAGAACGGAAAGTCTCATTTTAGATTTCTTCTGTTTTTTAATTCGATCGACTGCAAGTACGTTATTATACACCTGTTTGAAATGTCCTCCGCATCGGATTTGAGAGTATATTTCCTCGTTATGGGCATCAATGGAAAACTTCAGGCTGTCGAGGCCAGCATCAATGATGCGTGAAACCATGCTCTCATTAAGTGTGTTTCCGTTTACATCCATGTAGGTGTATAAACCACCGGTTTGCTTTGAATGAATTATGAAATCCACTATATGAGGGTGCAGAATGGGTTCGCCTGTCGTGTGCAGTCCCACTTGATTTACGCCAAGCTCAATCGCCTCTGGCAAGATGTCTTTAAAAATATCGATGTCCATGAATCCTCTTGGTGTATCCATCGACTTGTTTGGGCACATCACGCACCGTAAGTTACATATATTGGTTGTCTCAACGTTTAAAGTGGTTGGATAAGCTTCTATCGATTCTTTAAAAAAAAAATTATCTAAGTTCCTCTTTACTATTTCTTTCATGTATTTCCTCGTTGGGTTTTATTCTTGCGTCTGATATAAAAGCACTAACATTTTGACAACTATATTTTCAAAAAAGTTGTCAGCGACTGCCACATCTTGCAACAAGGTATTGCCATCCGCTTTCTGTCCAATGGAGTATCCCTTAAACAGCCTCATTTTCATTGACATGTTTCGCTGTATGATTTGCCCGAGACACTTCCCTCAAAATATATTTCTTCCATTCTACAAGCTTCTCTGAGGGATACTTAGTAAGATTTATATTAATGCTATCTTGAAGTTTCAATTTCTCTATATACTCTATTTCATTCCGAATAATACCCTTTTCAATGCAGTCTATATAAAGTTTAGTACCGGGATATGGAGTTACAAAAAAACAGCTGATAATTTGTTGTAAACCCATTTTTAAGAAGAAAGTTTTTTGTCATTTCTATTGTCATGTTATCTTCGCTTGGCATTCCAATTATAAAAGTTGCATTAGATTTGATGCCACGTCTTCTAAGAGAATCAAAAAGATTTTCTGTCTTATCAAGGTCAATTCTCTTATTCATCTCATTTAAAATTACTGGACTGCCAGACTCCATCCCTACGCTTACACCAACCAGACCAGCGCCTTGTAATTCATCTATCATCTTTTCATCAAAAGAGTTAATAAATGCTTGAAATCTAAATTTTATATCTAAATTACACACTTTCTCGCAAAATTCATGTGTCCATCTTTTGTTTATTCCAAAATTATCATCCTCAAATGAAAATCTATCTATTTTATAAGTGTCTTTAATTAATCTTATTTCCTTAACCACTTCGTCGACCAGTCTATATCGAACTTTATTCCCTGAGATTCGGTAACAATATGCACACGAATTAGGGCATCCTTTAGAAGAATATATTTAAAAGCTACGCCCTGACTTCTTATAAAAATCAGTATAAATATGCATTGGGAATAATTCATAACAAGGCCGAGGTGTTTTAGTAATATCTGGGGATGAAGAATAAGAAGTAAAAAAATATCGTCATCTTCTTTTATTTTAATTCCTGAAACATTTCGTAAAGATGTTTCTGACTGTATAGCCTCTAACAATAACTCGATTGTTTTATCTCCTTCGCCGATAACAAAAATGTCAACACTCAGTTTTTTTAGAACAGAATCCGGGGCAGTCGTCGCAAGGCTGCCACCAAGAATTACTATGCAATCAGGTATTATAGATTTAACCATTTCGCTCAACTGAAGGATTCTTCCATAACTTGTAATCATTCCAGTGAGAAGAACTATATTAGACTTAGGCGTTATTCGATCAAGCAGTTTTATTTTATAATCATCGCCTAACCTTTCCGCATCAAAATCGACTACTTGCACATTGTGTCCCAACTGTTTAATTATTGATACAATAGTTGCAAGCCCCAGGGGAAAAGACAGAAAGAATTCATCGTGCCATTGTGGATTAATCGCGATACAGTTGAGTGAAGATATCATTTTCTTCCTTCAGGTTTGTCGCCAAGCTGTTCTATAGAGGGCCGATGGCACATCTTGCAACACGGTATTGTCATCCGCTTTCTGTCCAACTGTATCGCCCGGTATTTCTCCATCGGCTCACCCAGCCATATTTCCTTTATGGTCTGGTTGTTTAAATCACCTATTTTTGTGTGAAGGTTCCAGTCAGAAATGCATAAGGGTATTTCGCCATTCCACGTTACGGTAATCCTCTGCCAAGGGTATTGGCAAATAAACTCATGATCCTGTGGTACTTCCCTCAACGAATAGTCGTTTTCAGGGTCAAAATTAATCTTGTCGGTAAAATCCTTGAAATGATAATAGTATGCTTCAGGGTCATCCTTGATGTATGACCAAATCGCCTGAATCTTCATCAACGGTAATCCGTTTCCAACCAGATTTTTCAGATTATAAAATGCCTGTAGTTTTTCTGTTATGGATTTAAAAGTGCTTGGCGCCCGCAGACGATCGTAATGTATTTCTAATCCATCTACTGAAACGGTCAGGTAGTCGAGGCCGGCTCGTATTAAACCCTCCGCCAGTTCACCTTCCAACAGCCGACCATTTGTGATAAAGGAAACCTCTTTGATACCTCTTTTTTTTGCGTACGCTATCATATCCACGAGTTTCGGGTTGAGTGTCGATTCGCCCCTCCAGCTTAATCTAATAGAATAGAGCTCGTTTTCCGCACACTCATCAATTCCCTTCTTGTACAACTCAAAATCCATGTCCCCGTAATTTTTGGAATTGATATAAGGGCGAAAACACATCGGGCAATTCAAGTTACATCGAAAACTGGCCTCGAAGTCCACATGTAGCGGAAAAGGTGCAACATAATGCCATTTTGGATAACTAAACCATTGATAACGATTAACGCAATAATCTTTGAAAAAACGGCGGCGTTCTTCCCATAATCGCTCGCGATCGAAAGAATCCAAAGAAAACTGGTGATGGTTGATTTTCATTTCCTGTTCAGTTGTCAATATTTTCTCCAAATGTGCAATTTAATTTTTCGATCAGTTGCTTCAAATTGAAACCGAAGGGCAGGCTCCAATCATGAAAGAGGGTTCGTATATAATCCAAATCAGACCGAGTATCGATGGAAAGTTTAAATCGTGAGTAGTCCATTCCTAAACCATGATTATAATATCGAATTCGATACTGATCGTCCCTTTGAAGGAAATAATAATTAATATGCTCTTTCTCCCTTTGAAGAGATGCGAATTGAGCAGCCTCATGCAAAATTTTATAACTTAAAATTTCAATATCCATTCCCTCGGGGAAATTTGTGTGTTGCCTGTTACTTAGATAATCAATGTAGTCTTTATTCGCTATATAGTAACTGATCATATCATCAACAATCTGAGGATCTATGAGAGGACAATCAGAGGTAATCCTGACGATCACATCAAGATTAAATTTCCGTGATGCCTGATAAAAACGATCGAGGCAATCCGCCTCACTTCCTCGATAATATAGATACCCATTATCTTGTAGCCACTGTTCAAGGATATCGTCCTGGGGATTTATGGTTGTTGCAACAATAATTTTATGGGCATATTTGCATGCTGAAAGCCTGTCGAGCAGATAACCCAGGACACTCTTACCATCAATGAGTTCCATCATTACCTTTCCCGGCAATCGTGTGGAACCCATACGGGCTTGAACTATTATCCCGGATACCTGTTTAATATCTTGTGCAGACATCTATTACGATTTCACCTCTTATGAGAGAACGAATATCTCCTTTGATTAGCGAATTCTTTATAATACCAAAAACCTCAAACCTGTTTGAGTTGAAATTCATTGCATTGATTTCCTCACTAAAGGTAAAATTCCTTTTTCTCTGTTAGCCAGTCCGTTAAATCTCCTATAGATACCCAGACAACACAACTTTTACAAACTTCATACTTGTCATATTGCTTTTCTATTTGCGATCTTCTCGCATCTTTGACTTTGTTAGAATTCCATATCCCATTGATAGTTTGTTTATTTAAATCACCTACATTTATTTCTGTATTCCAATCAACGGAACAGAGGGTTGCCTCTCCATTCCAATTAATTACCAGGGCATACCACATGATTACACAGGGGTATCTCACCGGAGACGTTTCGTCCGTGACTGTCAAGCTTTTGATCTCACCGCTCCAGTTATGAATTCCTGTAACCTGAACCATATCAGCTATTCCTTGCCACTTATTAAAAAAATCCTTAATTTCTTCCTCTGATATATCACCGAACTCCATAATTTTAACTCTTACAAATGGATGACTGAGTCCCAGTTGCTTACGTCTTTCGTAAAATCGCCGAATTCTCGCCTCAACCTTTTCAAGACAATCGATGCCTTTATGTTTTTTATATGTCTCTTTCCATGCAGCATCCAAGCTAATGGTTATGTCATCAATTCCAGAATCCAGCAATTCATCGATAACCTTATCGGTCCAGCATAATGCATTTGTATTTACGTGTATTACTTTAGCCACATCTCTCTTCTTTGCATAACGGACCATATCCATAAACCGGGGATGAAGAAATGATTCCCCATCCTTATGGAAATTAAGCATCATTAGCTGATCATAATTAGAGATCTCATCAATAATGCGGGTGTACATTTCCCATGTCATAGAGCCAATTCCTTTGGTTGCCCTTTCACGAGGGCAATAAAAACATTTCAAGTTACATCTATTTGTTGGCTCAATATTTATAACATTGGGAAAGTTAGTATTAACGATACACTTAATCGTTTCAGGCTTGAGGCAAGTCAGCGTACCCCTTATATAATTATCGTTTAATACTCGATAATAGTCTTCAGTTGGTCCTCTTCCCGTATTGTCTCCGATATTATTTATGATAACATATTAAGATTTCGGTGATTTGACAATGCGATAATTACCCATGTAAAGCTCGTGTATCCCCGTTCCAAAAAAAGTTCTTATAGCATCTTTAGGGGTACAAACGATGGGCTCATCGTTATCATTGAATGATGTGTTCAACACAGCAGCAACCCCCGTGATCTTGCGAAATTCATCAATTAATTTCCAATAACGTAGATTGCTTGACCTTGTAACCGTTTGAATTCTTCCAGTACCGTCATTATGTACAACAGCAGGTATTATGTGATGTTTATCAATTTTTACCGGATATACCTTTTGCATGAACGGGCTTGGGGAATCTGAATAGAAATAATCCATCTGATATTCCGCCATGACTGATGGAGCAAATGGTCTATACCACTCACGATGTTTAATCAGGCGGTTAATTTTATTTTTCATATCCGGGTCACGCGGGTCAGCCAAAATTGAGCGGTTCCCTAAGGCACGTTGTCCAAACTCCATCCTTCCCTGGAACCATCCAATCACCTTATTCTCCGATATCGATTTCGCCGCTTCTCTTTCCGGATTCTCCAGATACTCATACGATACGAGTGAATCATCGAGGGCGGCTTTAATCTCAGGGTCAGAAAAACCTGGTCCCCAATAATCATGTTCCATTACGAAGCAACGTTCTTTACCCATAACGTGGTGCCAATAATAATAACATGCCCCCATTGAACAACCCGCATCGTCAGCGCTTGATTTCACCCATACCTTAGAAAATGGCGATTCAAAAAGTATTCTACCATTCATCTTGCTGTTCATAGCGACACCACCAGCCAAGCATAGCGTATCCAAACCCGTTAGACTTGCAAGATACTCACACATTTCGAGGAGAACATCTTCGACACGCTTCTGGAAACTGTTCGCAATATTAATATGTTTCTGGGTAATTTCTTCATCAGGATACCGTTCGGGACCAAATAAATCAATAAATTCATCAGAATATCGCCTTGGACTCCATATATAATATGTGAAATAATCCAGATCAATGCGCAATTCACCTTTTTTCTTATCAAACCTGATAATCTTTTTAAACTGATCATAGTACTCTGGCTCACCATAGGCTGCAAGCCCCATCACTTTCCATTCATCACTATTGGCCCTGAATCCTAAATATTGTGTGATCGCCGCAAATACCTGCCCCATAGAATGTGGGAAAAGAGTCCTTCCTATTGAGCGTAATCGGTTTCCTTCACCGATAAAAAATTGATGTGTTATATCATCGCCATAAGCGTCTATTGTCAAAACAGCGGCCTTTTCGTAAGGGGATGTGAAAAAAGCACCGGCTGCATGAGACGAATGGTGTGGAGCGAAATGTATATTAATTTCCCCCTCAATAAAAGCAACTTTTTCTTCCATATAAGTGATTCGTTTATTACTCTTGTTCCCTCCGACATGGCGCAAAAGATTGTTTGGAATGTAGTGGAGAAAATTTTTGTGGTACCTTACTGCTGCAGAGGAATCCTGGGGTTCAAGTTCATGGCCGGGATTCCATGCAAAGACCACGCATCCGATATCCTTCAAACCTACACCTGCAGCTTTTAAACAATAATTCACGGCCCTTGTCGGGTATGCATCGGAAAACTTAATTCTGTCGAACCGTTCCTCGCGTGCAGCCGCAATTAACTGCCCATCTTTAATGATTGCCGCAGCAGAGTTGGAGTCATTTAAACCGAGAATGAACATAGCCTAACCTTCCTCTCTTTTTCCTTGTCCCTTGATTGTTTCTAAGCTTTTCTCACCACAATTAAAAAGCAAATCAAGGGTAGACATATAGGGGGTGAATTTTTGGCATAACTGATTATAGTTAGGTGTTACATAATCAAGCCATTCGATATAAACACCTTTCTCTTGAAAATCTTCCTGTCTCAGATAATCTCTGCCAGAATATCCGCATAAATATATATATGCATGTTCTAAAATACATATCTGTAAAATCAATTCGGAAGCCTTGTATTCATCAACGTTCAACTGTGAAGAGTAAATCATGGGGGTCATAATTCCCAATGCGTCTCTGAAGAATTCTATCATTGCCATATTAAAATCAATAAGATACCCATAGTCCTTTGCACTAACAATGTTTTCCATCTGATTATAATAGTTTTTGAAGTAGGGGGCTTTACTGTAATTACGAACGATATTCTTTAGAAGTTTTTCTTTCCATTTCTGCGTATTGTCAATTTCAACATCTTTAATTGCCTGGGTATACCTGCCTTTCGAAACAACGGGAACACCGATAAATGATATTTCTCCATTAGGGGAAACAATCCGGTTACGGTTTTCAAAATACCGTTTTTTAAATTGCACATGATCAAATACAACATAAAGGTCTGCCAAGACCATCTTATTGAAAAACCCAAGCCATGGTAGAAATTCAGGCTGATGAATGGCTAATTTCATAAAGATAACATTCTATTTCCAAAACATTTTCACAATTCGAAATGTTTCTGCGTACATCACGTTTACCTTAGCGCCAGAGGCCATATTCTGCCTTTTTACAAAATCTATCCATGAATAGTTGACGTTCTTCATCTCAGATTCAAACAATTCTAAAAGCTCAACCTTCTGTTCGATATAATCGGATATGTCAGAATAGTAATTGTCATCCTGGGTATTATCCATAATATACCAGTTACTTCGATATAAAAATACTTCGTCACACTTCCTGCATGCACGCATGGAAACAAACCCTATCGCAGCGTGGTCTGCATGACTATCGTTGGGTTGATGAGTGTAAACACGGTCAGGCTTTAGTCTGTCTACGATCTCTTCAATCTCCTGAACAAGTTTTTCGGTAGAAACTAAAGTAATTGGTTCTTTGTCACAACAGATTAATGTGGCCCCTAAAACGTGGGCACTCCTTTTACCCTCTGCTCTTGCAACTGCCTTCTCTCTGTTTAAACCTTTCGTAGAACTCTCATAGGCAGAATGGGTAACAACGAGAAGATAAATCTCGTCACCTTTTTCTCTATGCTTAATGAGTGTCCCGCCGCAACCCAATTCTATGTCGTCAAAATGTGCACCAATAGCTAATATCTTCATAAGCAATCACTCCATTGTTAATGACCACCGCCTGAGGTGGTGGCATGGATTATGTCCTGAAAGGTACCATGGGTTTGTTGTCTCACGCTTCAGGCGGGTAAGCTCCATTTCCTCTCCGATAACCGGTCTTTGTTTCCTGTTGGTATTTAATGTACCTTCCTTCGCTATCTTAACCCAATGAGCTAAAGTTAACTTGGGGATTGATAATCTGCGCCCAATCTCCGGTATGGTCAATTGGCCCTCCGTAACCATTTTCACTGCTTCCTCTTTGAACTCCTTTGTGAATACACTTTTTGGAACCCTTTCCATTCTGACACCTCCGTCTTTTTACTGTACATCGACTTTGGTGTCCACTAAAAGCATCTTACATCACATCTTGCAGGAATCGACCCTGTAAAAACAATCGCTGACTTGATTTTCTTTCATGTATTTATCAACAGCCGCCTGTAATGCAGCATCAACATTATGATGTGAACTTATTTCATCGATAAAATCTTCGATAAAAGACCCAACCCGGCTTGATGCATTGAAATCATCGAAATAATTATATAACTTTCTCCATCGGGAAAAATCTCCTATAGCGGCGTCTCCTTCACTGGCCCTTATAATCGCCGCCTCAACTTCATCAAGGTTTCGGAAGATAAATTTTTGTTCCCTGTCTTTATAAAATGGATGATTATGCCACCCCGCGCAATCCCAGTGGATAGTTTTATAGCCATGCACGGCAGCGATGATTCCCGCGGAATTCAAACCATAACAGACCGACAGATCGGCTTGGGATGCGGCCGTAACGGGAGAAGTTGAGGACGGCAGCACTCGCGCCCTGTCCGATGCCATTAGATGTTTTATTTTTTGCACAATCAGATTGCCAGCAGGAAGATTTTCTAAACCATCTACACCCCAGTCCTTACTTTTCACGATGAGTCCCCAGGATGGTTGTTTTTCCAACAACTCAAGGATACGCAGATACAAGAGCGATAACGTCTCCTCTGTCTGATGGATATTATAGGCTGCTGCTGAGTCAAACAGGGTAATTATGAAATCAACCTCTCTGGGGAACGATTTAATTCCTGCATCATTGTCATCGCCAACAATCCACAGCCCGGAGGGCAGGATGTATTTACAAGTATGCCCCCCTTCTTGAATAACGGAATAAAGAGCGTCACCCCAAACGAAAAAGGCATGGAATGGAAAAAGATGAGTCGGTCTCGCAATGGTTGGAGAATGAGACCAATGGAAATTGAGCAAAATCCCCCCTGCATCTTCCATTGCCCTCGCCCACATATCCTGTAACCATGATGTATCGTGATGCTGGATCAGGACTCGTACCTGAAACTTCTTGAAAACAATCCTGTATATTAAATAATAAAAATGATTTAAAAAGAACAGGTAGGCAAGAATCAAGGGGTAATCATTAATGTCCTTAAAAAGACGCTTCATGGTACCCACAATTTGATTGAGACTTATCCCGCTCATTTGCAAGACAGGGAGAAAATGGGCGTAAACCCATTTGTTTCCGCGTTCTTCCATGGTCTGGATTGTATTTTTTGTGGTACCGCTTCCGAAAAGGAAATGAACGATTTCAATCTTATCTCGGTCCACACCATCCTGCCAGAAGCAGAAATCTAAAAAGTTAGAATTAACATATCCAACCCAAACGGCCGGCTTAGATTCCTTGATGTTCGTAAAAACGCCCCTATAAAAAACTTTCCCATAAAGGATTATTGCGAAATATGCAAACAACTTCAAAATGGTACCAACATTTTCACCGACTATCCCCGATTCCTTGATGATCAACCCATGCTGTTCATAGAACCTTCTTATAAAGGCATTTAGTGAATGTCTACGAATATAGATTTTGTGTTCTGCCTCCTTCGACATCCCTTTCGCATCTATTTTTTCTCTGACCATGTTGATGAAGGTAATCCGAGAGCCAATACTGCCACACAGGTAACACTTCACCATGTTCTTTAATCGAATATCTTCCGTTAATCCATATTGATTGCATATATCATCAAGGCATTGATCGAGCTCGTCACGTATCACGTAGGCAAGAGTTGATTTCCCAATATCACTTCTATCATGTGTCAAAAAGGCTTTCTGAAATATTCTGCTGAGTTCAAACTGATCAAGAATTCTCAAGAAGTGCATCGGGAAGGGTGAGACCATTTTCTCGTCATAATACACAATCACTTTGGTGAAAAGGGATCTTAGGATAAAGGAAATAATATCAACAAGTCCGATCTGCTGGATCCAGATAATGGAAGTCCTTCTCATATATTATTAGCCAACAGGAACACAGATCTTTTTCTCTAAGATAACAAATCTGTCCGCTTTGCGCATATCATCCGATATCCAATCCGTCTTTGCTAAGTGATTCCACCCAATATATTCTTTTCCGGCAACGTCGCATCAGGTCTTCAAGATTGACGAAATCCTCGGAAATCTGAATCTTTTTCAAGATATAGACGTTGGGCCTGTTTTATGACACCTTCACATTTCTTGCGGAAATAATTCTCCACAAGACGTGAGTTTGCCTCCAGCAGGCAGCGATGGAACTCGTCATCGTCCATCTCTGTATAATTCACAGACAGTAGGTCTGAGTTCACATGCTTATTCTCGTAGAAATCTTCTACATTCTGTAGAAGCCCTTTTTCAATAGCATCGTCGTATAGTGGGGATCCTGGATATGGCGTAACGGGCCGGATGGTCCTCATCTGGGAGCCATCATCGTACTTCAACAGGAACTCCACCCCTTTGTTTAGGGTCTCCCCACTGTCGCCAATATTTCCGAAAATGATATTGAAACCGGGACTTATCCCCGCCTCAAGCGTCGCCTCTATACCCTTAACAATTTGCTTTGTTGTCAAGGATTTCTTCATATTCTTCAATACCGTATCATCCATGGCTTCGATGCCATAATTGATAAAAACACAACCCGCCTTTTTCATTAGTTTCAGTAATTCTGGCTTCGCATAATTCAGTCTCCCGTTGCAAAACCACTTTATATTCAGCCCAGCCTTCAGAAAATCCTCACAGAGAGAAGTCGTTCTTTCAATAGAACTCATCAGAAGCTCATCTGAAAACGTGATGTAGGTTGCGCCGTAGTCAAGTTTCAGCATCCTGATTTCCTCGATGATGCCCTCGCTGCTCCTGGGCCTGAACCCTGTATCCATCCTGTAACAGAATGTGCATTTGAACGTGCACCCTCTGCCCGATAGCACCGGAAGAAGAAAATCCGTACTGGATGCATGTGGCAGTCTCAACAGCCTGTAATAGTCCATAGGGAACAATTCGTACGCCGGGAGCGGAATGGAATCAATATCTTTGATAAGAGGCCTCCTCTCATTGACAATAATTTTATCTCCTTCTCTATAGGCTATCCCCTTAATCCCATTTAGCGCCGCGCCGTTTTTTACGGTCTGCATCGTTTCGGCGATCGTCGCCTCTCCTTCCCCGATAACGGCAATGTCGGCACCAGTCTTCTTTAAAAAATATTCCGGCGCAGGAGAAGGTCCCGAACCGCCAAGGATATAAAGCGGCCTGTTTTTTGATCTGCTGATCGCTTCGGATATTTCGAGTAATTTCCTGTACTGGTAATATCCGGCTATTACGCCGACGCCTACAACGTCAAACTTTCCCCTGTTCAAATATTCTGTCAGATGCTCTTCCGGATAATGATGCTTGTCCTGATTATAGATTTCAACCTGATATCCTTCCTTCAGCAGGACAGCGGCTATATACCCCAACCCCTGTGGGAACCAGTTTATGTATGACCCGTTATCGTACGAAACGATCAGTATTCTCATCCTGAAATATCTCCGTTTTGCCGCATTATTTCTTATCTCCTGGCGCGGCGTTCCTTTTTCTCAGGTACTCCGATATCTTTTCCAGATCCTCGGGAGTGTCAACGTCCATGCTTCTTTCTTCCGGCATTACATAAGGAATGGTCCTATCTGCAAGAAGGCTTTTATTTTCAAGAAATATGTTTGTATAAATGATAAATATCGCCCCGTTAGGGTAATAGCACTTCGGCAGTTCCTGCCGGCATCTGAAAGGGGCTTTATTGTCTAAAACACCTTTCAACAACCCTTTATTGTTAAGGACAAATGCCTTTAATGGTGAATGTGAAGGTTCGTAGACGCTTATCAGAGCTTCAGCCTTCCTGTCCATTAAACTTGTGAAGGCACTGTCGATGTCACTTGAGTCTCTCAACGGAGACGTCGGCTGAAGGAGCGCAAACATATCAAACATCTCCCCTGTTTCTTTCAGTTGAGACAATACATTGCTGATAAGCGGCTCGCATGGCGCAATATCTGTCGCAAGCTCTTCAGGTCTTTTCAGAATATCCGCTCCAAGCTTCTGTGATATTTCTAGAATCTCCCCGTCTTCAGATGAAACTACCACCTTTGATATGTAGCGAGAGTGCAGGGCGGCTTCAATAGTATATGCGATAAGCGGCCTTCCGTTTACATCCGCGATGTTTTTCCTATGTACGCCTTTGCTTCCGCCCCTGGCCGGAATGATCGCCAATATTTTATTTTCCTGCATTATTTACCCCGGTTTAATTGAAGCGATTATGATTTCTCCATAAAAGAAATAGCGTGAGAATATGGCAGCTTCTGTATTCTTATTTTCTCAGCGCTGAAAAAATCATCTACCGCCTTGTTGGCGCCTGGAAAAGCGCCATAATCGTCAAGGATAACAATTCCGCCTCTTACGACATGCGGGTAAAGCACCTCAAGCGCCATCTTTGTGGGCTCGTATAAATCCACATCGATATGGAGCAGTGATATTTTTATGTGGTAATTATTTTCTACATATTCGGGGATTGTCTCAAGAACGTTTCCTTTAATCAGTTCGATGTTCTGATAAAGTTCCAATCTTTTTAATATGGCAATCAGTTTTTCTTTTGATATCCCCTTACTGCCAGCCTCATTGATAAACTGGTCACGTTTCTTTTTATCTAAATCATATCCTGCCTCCGGAAATTCTCCAAACACGTCAAATGCAATTATTTTTTTACTGAATGGATTATTAAAAAGAGCTCTGAATTTTATCCATCTACTTAGAGAAACTCCCTTAAAGACTCCACATTCAACGATATCACCTGCGAGATGAGAGACTTTTCTAAAAAGATCCATGTGCGTCGCAAATTTGCTGATCCTATCCACAGACGAGGTCAGATAGAATCCGTTCTCGTACTCAAATGCCCTATCCATTTTAATGTTTTCCATAAGTTGCCCTCACCTCCCTTAAATATCTGAACTTAATCCTGCCATGCTTCTCAAATCATTATAATGAAGGTCTTTACACTCGATTACATCTTTAAAGAACAATTTTGCCAATGTTTCTTTGTTATGCTCACCAATATCCTGAATGCTGAACGTTTCCTCAGAGCTTTGATATTTTCTAAGGAATTCCCCAATATCCGTTGGACAGGTTATAGTGTTTGCCCATCTTATGGGTACTGTCAACATAATTGTGTAAATTTTTTATAGAGGGGCAAATTAGGACGTACCTTCCCTATTTTCGTTGTTCTCCAGTTCATCTCCATCTTCAGTGAGATAAATGCCAGGAGCAGGTAACAGGCATTCTCTCCGGC
>JAPLKA010000059.1 GCA_026388315.1 Pseudomonadota bacterium
TCGGCAAGGTAAAATCGGGCAAGGTAAACGGCACTTAATTGCGGATTGCGGATTGCGGATTGCGGATTGAAAACATCCTCAACAACTATTTTTTTTTTAGTGGAAACGGAGTCGAGGGCAACGGGAATACGGTCTTCCTCTACATTGAGAATCTTGCTGCACTCTGTAATCAGGAGATCGTACGGGTAATAGACATGGCCGTCATCGGAAAGCTGATTCAGCACATGAAGGATACCTGCCTCTATCCGGATTTGAGAATCTTTCGGGATACCAAGTTTTTCAGCAATCCTGTCTGCTGTGATGAAACCGATCCCGAATATGTCCATAGCAAGCCTGTAAGGGTTTTCGCTCACCGCCTTTACTGAATCCCTGCCATAATGCTTATATATCTTTATTGCGTAGGCGGGGCTTACGCCATGTCCCTGGAGGAATATCATCACATCGCGGATATCCTTCTGCTCTTCCCAGGCCTTCCGGATCATCTCGACCCTCTTTTCACCGATACCCGGGACCTCATTGAGCCTTTCTATATCGTTGTCAATAATGGAGAGTGTTTCGATGCCGAATTTTGACACAAGTCTTTTTGCCGTAACAGGGCCTATGCCCTTGATCATGCCTGAACCGAGATACTTTTCTATACCCTTCACCGTTGCAGGCATTATTGATTCGTATGATACTACTTTAAATTGTTCACCGTACTTAGGGTGGTTATCCCAGAAGCCCTGAAGCTTCAACACTTCTCCGGGGATTAACGATACGATGTTTCCAACAATGGTAACCAGGTCTACCCTTCCCTGTACCTTGACCTTGGCGATGGTGTAACCGTTTTCTTCATTGTAGTAAGTAATCCGCTCGATTTGCCCTTTAATTTCAAGCTGCGTTTTGTCCTTAAACATCTGCTTATCATATCAACAGTAAGGAAAAAGGTACATTGTTTTCATGAGAAATTATTCTATATTATGAGCCTCTTGCAAAAGGTTCTGGGGACCTGCTGCAGAAACGATGGTTTTTGTTGTCATGGGAATCATATTGATATTCAAACCGATAGAGGTATAATGTAGGGAAGAAGATGGGAAGGTAAGAAGGTGGGAATGAAAAACGATTCTTCCAGGAAAACTGCTATCGATATTTTCAACGCTGCGGTACAGGCCGTTGATCCTTATAAGTTAGTTAAAGGTTATGCCGAATCCATATTAGCGGCATATCACAAAGAACATTGCAATAAACTCTATCTTGTCAGCTTTGGTAAAGCCGCCTTTGCAATGACAAAAGCGCTTGCAGAGAGCAGTATCCGGGATATTATCACAAAAGGGATAGTCATCACCAAATACGGTCATGCACAAGGTGCATTGACCGGCAATATCGAGATTTTTGAAGCAGGTCATCCAGTTCCTGATGCAAAGGGATTGGCCGCAACAAAACATGTAATAGATATGCTTAAAAACGGGGATAGCCAAACCCTTGTGCTTTGTCTCATATCCGGTGGCGGTTCCGCCCTCCTCGTAGCCCCCTGTAACAACATAACCCTCGATGAAAAACAACGGGTCACAGAATTGTTACTTAAAGCCGGGGCAAATATAAACGAGCTTAACACTGTGAGAAAACACATTTCCGCCATAAAAGGCGGGAGGCTTGCAGAAATCGCATATCCCTCAAAGGTCATATCCCTCATATTATCAGACGTCATAGGAGATTCGCTGGATGCCATCGCATCAGGGCCGACATCACCTGACGAAACCACCTATCAGGATGCCATTCACGTTATTGAAAAGTACGGACTTAGAGATAACATTCCAGATCATATATTGCACATATCAATAAAAGGTTCTGAAGGAAATGTAATGGAAACCCCCAAAAGTGAGCATCCGGTATTCGAAAGGGTGGAAAATATCATTATTGGAAGCAATAAAATAGCAACCGGAGCGGCGGCTAAGAAGGCTATAGAATCAGGTTTTGAAACGACAATTCTGACATCTGAGCTTCAGGGGGAAGCCCGCGAAGTAGCAAAATGGCTGGCGCTAAAAGCAATAGAAATAAGGGGTCAGGGGTCGGGGGTCATAAAGGCAGGGTTCGAGGGTTCAAGGGGTCAAGGGGTCGGGGGGTCGGGGGACAAAAAGATTTGTTTGATTTCCGGGGGGGAGACAACGGTAACTGTGCAAGGAAATGGTATTGGAGGGAGAAACATGGAGCTCGCCCTTGTCTTTGCCCTCGAGATAGCAGACACAGACGGAATGACCCTTTTGTCTGCGGGAACCGATGGCACAGACGGGCCCACTGATGCGGCGGGTGCTATCGTCAATGGGCAAACAATAAAAAAGGCAAAAGCAAAAGGTCTTGACCCTTTGGTCTACCTGGAGCATAATGATTCTTATATATTCTTTAAAAACACTGGCGAGCTTTTTGTCACAGGCTCAACAGGAACGAATGTGATGGATATTCAAATCATCATATTAAAATAACCGGGTAAGGTCAAAATACATGAATAACCTTTTTTATTCAGCCGCAGACAAGATCGGACAAAAACCGGACAGTATTTTATATCGGGTGCCGACCTGGCACCCGATATACTCCATGCCCTTCGGGCAGAGTAAAAGTTTAACATATTCGCCCGTTAGGGCTGAAAATTTGTCAGGCGGCAATGTCGCCGACTGGCAAAATAATTATTCGTCTGCTCTTGTCCGCATTTGTCGAGCGATAGCGGGCGGCAAAATGATTAAAGAGATTTTGACAAAACACATAACCAAATAAGGAGGTATGAGATGGGAAATACAATTAAATGGGAAACGGATTGGAAAATAGCCCTTTCCAAGGCACAGGCCGAGAAAACACCTGTTCTGGTAGATTTTTTTAACCCTGACTGAATCGGCTGTCAACAGATGGATACAGTTTCGTATCCAGATTCCAAGGTAACGGACTTCATCTTAAACAACGTCATTCCTCTGCGGGTGCCATTCAATGCAAAACCATTGGCTACAGATTTCAATGTAAAATGGACACCCACTCTCATCGCCGTTGACTGGAACGGCATAGAACACCACCGCACAGTCGGCTTTCTGCCGCCGGAGGAATTAATCCCTTCCATTTTGCTCGGATTGGCAAAAACCTACTACGAACTCGATCAATTTCCTGCAGCGCTCCAAGCATTGGAAAAGGTTGTAACCGAATATCCAAAAAGCGGTTCAGCGCCCGAAGCGGTCTTTCTCCGTGGCGTCTGCGGGTACAAGGGTACCCATGACCCCAAACATCTCAAACAGGCATATGAAAAACTCATCGCAGAATACAAAGACAGTGAATGGGCAAAGCGGGCATTGCCGTATAGATTGATACCGTAAAGGCAGGGGTCGAGGGGCAAGGGGTCGAGGGTTCGAGGGGCAAGGCAATTAAAAGCGGATAGCGGATAGCCGCAGGCTTCAGCCTGCGTGGAAAGAGCAGAGTCCGAAATCCCCACCTGCACCGCGAGCGTCTTGGCGGACAGGCGCAATCCGTACGGTTTTATCCTGTCGAAGGCAGGACAATCACTACCAAATGCAGTATTGCAAGGGCCTGCCCCTTTTACTTTTTCTATATCGCTATTTCCAAAGCTATCCGGTCATAGCTTATTGACGGTTTTACCTCCCTTTCGTGGCCTTCTCTTTCAATAAAACCTATCTGTATGAGGTATTTTACATCTTCGGCAACATTTTTAATGTCCCGTTTTAACAGACGTGCAAGCTCATTGATAGATCGTGGCTGCTCTGTCTTAACCGTGTGCAGAAGCTCAAGCCTCTTCGGGGTTAAAGCCTTCCTGAATGCCTCAAAGCTGGTAAAGTATACCCCTACCTCTTTTTTAATCTTTTCTCCGCGCTCAATTTGCTTCATTACTTCTTTTGCATCATTGAGAGCGTCTTCAATGCTTTTTATGCCTATCTTTACCTTTTTTGCTCTCATCGGTTTTATACCTCTAACCGGTATCCGTGCGGTTTGTCTGCTGATGATAGGGGCATAATTTCAACCGTATTTCCGGCAATATCGTTGATTTTTTCATGCATTATTAATTGAGTTCTCATATTGGTCAATTATACCATATAGCATAAAAACAGCAAGTAATAAAAAAGGGGATTGAACAATAACCACCGGGGTCAGCGGGGCAAAAAAGTATTCCCTGAAACTGAACTGGCATGATACAGGCAGAAGCTATAACCGGAGACCCAAAGACCTATCCAAGGAAATTGCCGAAACTGTTTCGGCAATTTCTGAAATCTCCGTAAAGTCAATACAGACCTTGCATAGAGTCATTTCACTTTTAAAACTTTTTTTTGAGGAACCGGAACTCTCCGAAACAGTTTCGGAGATTCTTATAATCGTCAGAAAGTCAATGAAGACGCTGTGAATCCCATTCTTTGAGATCACCACACTTCCCAGAGATCGCTCGCGATGACAGACAAGGTGAGGTTGCTCACGATGATAGGCAAAGGATATGTCTCCCCGACTCCTTACCAGATGAAGTGACGGAAACATTTTCCGTCATCGCCTAAATCTCCGTAAAGTCAACAAGAACAACGCTTCACACGATTTAACTTTTTAAAAACTATTTTCTAAGGAATCGGAACTTCTATCGATTGGGGTCGGACCAAACCTTAAAAATATTGGATTATGGAGTAGAGATTATGGATTATCTTAATCCTTTTGATATAACACCATAATCTTTGCTGCGTGATGAGTTTACAGCATAAACAACCTTGACAGAAATCAACTTTCCTTTTGATGTAACATAGCAAATATGCTATAATCTGTTTATGAATTGGACAATTTCTTATTATAGCGAGTCCATACAGAAAGAAATCCTTGCATTGCCCGCTGGTTTTCTTGCCCGATATCTGCGATATTCTGACCGGATGGAACTTTACGGCCCAAATCTGGGCATGCCTCACACACGAGCAATGCGTGAAGGCCTGTTTGAATTGCGGATTCAGGCCGAAGAAGGAATTTTGCGTGTATTTTACTGCACGATAGTTGGTAAAAAGATAGTGATGCTGCATCAATTCATAAAGAAAACAGACAAAACCCCGTCGAGAGAACTTAATATAGCCCTACGGCGGATGAAGGAGGTCGAAGATGCTTACACACAAAGAACTTAAAAACCGTGCCCTCGAACGTACGGATGTAAAAGCCGAATATGAAAGCCTTGCCGATGAATTTACCTTTCTTGATGAATTCCTGAAAGCACGCGCTGCCGCAGGTGTCACGCAGGCGGAGGTTGCCAAACGTATTGGCACAACACAATCCACGATAGCACGTCTGGAATCAGGCAGGGGAAAACACTCGCCATCACTGGCCACGTTGCAAAAGTATGCTCGCGCCCTCGGTTGTCGTCTTGAGTTGAGATTGCGGAGGGATTAGGAGCATCATCACGGTAAGGTTCCCTGCTCTAAGGGTCGATTGGGGTCGGACCGAACCTTAAAAATACTGGATTAAGGAGTGGGGATTATGGATTATCTTCTAATCCTTACTCCTTAATCCATCAATCCTTAATTTTCACTGGAGTTTCCTGAGTTTTCTCATTCTATATGGCCGGAACACTGTTTTGCTCCCTGCTCCCTGCGCTTTTTTACCCATGCATCGATATGCTTCCATTCAATTTTCAAACTTGACCTGGTCTTCGAACATGAAAATTGGCCTAAGCGCGGCCTGGCCGCAGGCCCATTTCAGCCTATCGGCAGGGTACCCAAAAA
>JAPLKA010000060.1 GCA_026388315.1 Pseudomonadota bacterium
GTATGAACGGGATCGAAAATTGTGCTTTTTATAAAGGCAGGGTTGAGAACGTCCTGAAAACTCTTCAATTAAGCAATATTGATCTTCTTGTGGTCGATCCCCCCAGGGAAGGCATAAGTAAAGAGGGCTTAACGTTGATGTTCACCATTCAACCTAAAAGGGTTGCCTACATATCATGCAACCCCTCTACCCTTGCGAGGGATTTAAAAGAGTTTCTGGAACAGGGTTATGCGATAGCGGAAATCGCTCCCTTCGACTTTTTCCCCCACACATCCCACATGGAAACGCTGACAATCCTCGAAAGATAAGGTTCATCAATACAGCCAGATGTGGTCTAATTCATCTCCGGTTTTCCCTTCGGTCTTTCGCTCCCTCACAACCTTTGCCGGGGACCCTGCCACGACCGTATTAGGCGGCACATCCTGAGAGACCAGGGAATTGGCTGCCACTATGGCCTGTTCCCCGATGGTTACACCGGGAAAGATGATGGCGCCGGTGTATATCTTCGCGTAATCCCTAATTACAACGGGACGGTATTCCCGGACGATATGGGAAGATTCTGAATGGGTATGCGTGAATATCCTGACGTCTTCTGTGAGGCAGACCTCGTTGCCTATGGTGACTCCCCCTTTGGAGTCGATATAGACTCCCCGGTTAAAAAAGACAAAGTCACCGACGTCTATGAACTGTCCGAAGTTGAAACGAAAGTTCTCCTCTGCAATAAATCCGACACCGCACCGTTTAAAGAGGTGTTCGGCAATAAGCCTCCTGAGTTGGATGGCAAACGTTGCGAAAAGGCAGATAGGCAGCTTGTCCAGGGTGTCCCACAGGAAATGGAGGTAACGCTGTTGTGCGGTAAAGGGGTGTTCCCTTCCCAGAGGAAGAAGTTCGCAATATAAGGTGAGTCCACTGAGGAGTTCATTCGAAAAGGATGGTCCTTCCAGAAGTTGCAGAATCCTCTCCGTTCCCGTCTCATCGAGACCGGATTTGATAATCTCTACTATTTCTTCAAGCTTTACTGTGAGATCTCTTTCCATATCGCACCTCCTGAATAGTTATGAGTCCATGTAAGAAAAACAGGGACAGCAATGATTACAAGAAGCTATACGTAGCAAAACCTGCCTTCTCTCTTAATATTAGTTACTTACACACTGTTTTCCTTTTGTCTGCTTGCCTCACTCTTAAACCACCAAAATATCTCTTAATTTATTTCGTATTTCTAAATAAACTGCCGGAACGACAGGCGGTGAATGCTATTCCAATCCTCGATGTTTTTTCCAATATTGATATTCATAAGGCCATTCTTCTTTTCGCCATAGTATTAATTGCTGCATTCTTTCTTTGAATTGTCCGATGATTTTTTCGGATTCCGGGAAAACGACCTTGTCTTTCCATGATAACACCAATTTTTTGCACAATTCAAAAGCATTGTTTCGGATTCCTTCAGGGAATGTGTTTTCATAAATATTACCCATTGTCGCCCATACAGCACCCACGGGTCTGATACCGGTTATCATCATAAAATGATTCATAGACTCGGCAATCGGTGATTCATCTCCGCCACCGGACGTAACCACCGACGCTCCGTATTTTCCCTCGAATGACATGCAATGAACCACTTCACAACATCGATCCATAAATGCTTTCATCTGGGCGCTAACGTTAAAAATATAGTTGGGGCTTGCCAAAATCAAACCGTCTGCGTTAAGAATTCTTTGTTTAATGCTCTCGAATTCATCATGTTGAACGCATTTTCCTTTTTTGTGGCAGATGTCACATCCAAGGCATGGAAGAACGTTTTTTCCAGTCAGAAAAATGTTCTCTATAGATGCGCCAAGAAGCTCTGCCCCTTCTGAGATAATTTGTAAAAGCCGTGCGGTATTTCCTTTTGTACCATGAGGGCTTCCCACTAAATTTATAATTTTCATAGTTTCCTCCTATCTTTGCCAATGAGGACGATCTTTCATCCACATTTTTACAGTTTCCGAGAGCCAGTCCTGCAACGAAGGGACCATGTAGAATTTTGGAAACAAAAGCTCTTCTTCCGGGGCAATTACGCGTTCTTGAACAGCAATCCGGGCTAAAGTCGTATAAGGATAAATCCGAACGCCGGTCGTAATTTTTATGGCTTCGAGATTCAATGAATCTGCAAAATGCAGGCTTTGTTCAACCGTGTCTTTAGTTTCGCCAGGACCACCCAAAAGCAAAAACCCCATTCGCCCAATCCCATGCCTTTTAAGGATTTCTGAAATTCTACGGACATCATCTGTTGTAAATTTTTTGTTCATACATTGCAAGATTTTATCAGAGCCGCTTTCAAATCCGAAGCTGACTTCTTTGCATCCTGCTTTTGCCATTTTTTCTATGAGTGTATCGTCTGTTTTCCATGGATACAGAATACATCGCCATTTGATATTTAATCCGGCATTAATAATCCCATCGCAAAGCTCTTTTGCATAAGATGGCGGCAAGTTAAAGGTATTATCAACAAAGAAAAGCTGATGCGAGCCAGATTCCATATATCGGCGAATCCCTTCAACAACGGTCTGTGGCGAATATTTTCTTAAAATTTTGCCCTCAATCGTTGCGGTTGAACAATAACTACAATTCATGGAACATCCACGCCGGGTCTGAAACGGAATCCATATCTCATCGTCTTTTATTTCCGAGTACGGCGCAAGATGAACATTTAGGAGCGGTATGGAAAATTCATCAAGATTTCGGATCTGCTCTGGTCTTTGCCAGTTGCCCGAAGACAGGCAAAGCCCTGGAATGTCTGACAGATCGGCTTTTCGGGAAAGATGTTCCAAAAGCATTACAAACCCGGCTTCTCCTTCTCCCTGAATGCCCATATCAGCCCCCAAATAGGCTAATGCGGCTTTTGGAAAAATGCTGTATCCTGCTCCGCCTAAAACAATAGGCGCAGTTGAAAAGTTACGGCAATCTGCAACAACACCTTTCACCGAATCCAAAAGAAATCTGGGCGCATCCATGAACTGATCGTCAATATTTCTGACAGATATGCCGATTACTTCAGGAGAAAATGCATTGATGGCTTGCTCTATCAGCGCCCGAGTGTCCTGGCGCATCATCAGATTGATGGTTTTCACGTCATGCCCTGCGTTTTGGGCTGCTGTGGCAACACACGCCATTCCCAGAGGCAACACCGGCATGTTGATTTGTTCGGTATTGGCAGAAACCAGAAGTATTTTCATGAATTATACTGAATAGGAATAATTTCGATCCCGGTTATCCCGTTGTCGATTCGGTTATCACTCATGGCCTCAAACATCCTTACTTAAGTAATCTTTTTGATTGATTACCACCTGTTGATTATGTATTTCAAGAAAAATATGTTACGTATAGCAAGAAGCTGTTGAAACCTTATTTTTCACTGCGCGTAAGGGCAGGTTTTGTTCTGAACTCTTTTTCATCTCTTGCGTTGAGAATGCTCCTTCTTTTACCTATGCTATAGGCGTCTATCAAGGAAAAAAGCCAACAACATACAATGAATAAAGAAATGGCTTTAAA
>JAPLKA010000061.1 GCA_026388315.1 Pseudomonadota bacterium
AGCAGCCCGGCAGCTCGAACTTGAATTAGTACCGGTGCGGATCATAGAAGCAGGTAAGGAATCAGGCGAGACTATAGCCCTTCAACTTACGGAGAACCTCCAAAGGGAAGACCTGAATCCCATGGATCAGGCAAAGGGGATATTGGCATATATCCAGGCAAAACATCCTGACAAGAACTACGATGTGGATGGGGTGATGAATGAGCTGGTGGTCTACGAGCGGAGACCTGGAGACCAACTTGAGGAAATCCGTGAAACATTTTCACGGATTTCTGAAATCTCCGGAAAGACAATACGGACGCTGTATAACGAGCTTTCACTTTTGAAAAATCCTCCTGAAATTCAGGAAGCAATCCGGGTAGGAAATTTACCTGTCTCTCAGGGATATCTCTTCGCTGCCAACCTCGATTGCCCTGACCTCATGCAGATATTTACCAACGTTATAAAGACACCCGTCACCAATGCCACCCTGAATAATCTGCTTACAGCATACAAAAAGGTCAAGCCAGTCCCAGGTGTTACAAAGCCCCTACCTATGACAAAGCAAATTGCTATTTTACGATCCGTAGAGTCACACATTGAGATGGGCTTCGCAACATACACAAGACCCGACCTTGAGAAACTTCTTGATGAGCTTAGGGTTTTCTGTGCTTTAGTGGAACTGCGGATACCGATTGCCCCGGAACCTGCGCCGGAGAAGAAAAGGCCACCTCAGGTGTAAGCAGGCGAGAAGAACCGAACCGGCGAGACGGCGTATCGGCGAAACGGCGATGAAGGCAGTGAAAGGAGCGTAGAGCGTAGAGCGGGTAGCCGCAGGCCTGTCCTGCCAAGGTGTTTTTGTAGTTCTTGGCCAGGGCTTCAGCCTGCGTGGAAGGGGAGAGCAAAACCGCGAATTGATATAAGGCACCCCAAAATAAATGGAATTCTGTTTTCATTGCTGTTGAGCACTTCTTCCTGAAAGCGAGACTTACGCAGGTAAGCGGTTTATACTATGTTTCATCCCATATTCAATATAAAATAAGAATCTGTCATAATCACGAAATTGTGGAAATATTCTGTTTGATTATTATAAGTTACAGGAGTACAATATAAACAATAATCGCAAGGGGGTTACAAATGGCAGGAAAGGGCACTACACATAAGATTGGGAGAGATGCGAGTACCGGCAAGTTTGTGCCGGTTAAAGATGCTCAGAAGGACCCGAAACATACAACTGTAGAAACAATAAAGAGTCCCCCGAAGAAGAAATAATATTTATTAGCCCCCCAGGTCTTTTGTTAATGATCAAGCATGCGAGTATGGGCAGTGTCTATGGGGGACATCCTATACGTTTTCAGCATGCCTAATAACAAAAGGAAATCATTAGAATTATGCATGCTGAAAAACAACATCCCGACCCTTCTTCAATGTCGAAAAATAAATCTAAACAAACGCCTTTTAATTTTACCGATGATCAAATTGAAAGTGTACTGAGAATCGACAATAGAGGGGTCATCAATGAAATATATAAAATTGTTTTTGAACTGCTAAACGAAGAAAACAAAAGGCAAAAGTTAATTGATACCAAAGGGGCATCCTCCACCGCGTTAACTGGATTATCTGCAAGCTTAGTTTTTTCCTTAGGCGGTCTCCTTATAGATAAAATAACAAATGCGCCACTTCCTTTTGTAGGATGCCCGATCCCATGGCTCGTATGTTTTTATTTCACAACGTCAATTACTCTTCTATTTTCTATGTTCTTCGCATACCTTGCGATTAGAGCAAGGTCGGACTGGGTATGGTTTAGCGAACGAGATATCTTCAATCAAGAGGTTATAAAGGAAGAAGATCCAAATTATTATAAAAGGTATATAATTGCACACATGTGGCAGTTGTACAAAAACAATTTTAGGATAAACGAAACGAAAGGTAAGCGTCTCAAATGGTCCCAACGGCTGTTTATTATCGGATTGGGTCAGTTAATACCTATAATCGCAATCCTTAGTCTATACACTTTAAATAAAGGAGGGGTATATTAAATGACAAAAAAACAAGGGGAATCAGCGCCAAAGCCAGCGCCAAAGCCAGCACCAAAGCCTTCCGGGGGTGACCGGGTAACAAAGATAGAGAAGTAATCGTTACTTTAGCAAAGAATTTGGACAGGAAAGGGCAGACTTAAGGATCTGTATTAATAGAAGGGGGTATGCAATGGCGAAACCAGCACCAAAACCGGGGACTGGGACCGGAAGGACTTCTTTCTTGAAATCTGGAAAAGTTTCTGTTGTTAAACATGTAAGGGATGCGCGGACTGGTCAATACGTCAAAAAAGAAGAAGCAACAAAACGGCCCGCAACAACAGTAACGGAAACTGACAAAAAGAAAAAGAAGTAGTTTGGAAAAGGGCTCTGTCAGAAAAGGTGGAGCCCTTTTCGAGTTTTTGTCTGGAATACACAATCAGGAATCACATTTGGAAAGTCTGCAATGATTATGCTTTCTTTCATCCCAAAACATACAATTCCAATAAGGGAGAATAATGAACGACTTTAAGTGTAGCAAATAGCAAATTTTAAAAACTATTTGAATTTACCAAATCATTGATTGAACAATCTTTACAATATTGCTAATATCCATAAAACTATGTAATAACTTGTTAGCTTAAATACCAACTGAGGTGGTCAAGTTCTTTCATACAATACCCAACAGGTTTTAAGTGGTTCGCCGCTCCGATTCATGCCGCATCCTTAGCCTTTGGCAGCATACTCCAGTAAACCTCATCCGGGGTCCTCTCATCAAGGCCCTGATGGGGCCGCCGTATGTTATATCGATCAAAAAACTTATTAAGCTCCTTTCTTGCATGGGTGATTGATTCATACGCCTTCAGGTACACCTCTTCATATTTGACCGTTTTCCAGAGTCTCTCGATAAATATATTGTCCCTCCGGCGACCTTGTCCGTCCATGCTGATCCTGATGTTGAGCCTGTAGAAAAAGTCCCCAAGTAATTTCTTGGGTGGGATGTAAAAATGGATGACCTCACAGAATGCGCTACAATTGACGATTTCATACTTAGGAGGGACAAATGACACACAAAAAACTAGTTTTTAATCGTTTCGGGGCGCTGTTAGGGGTTTTTCTACAGGCTCGTTGTTGCCGATGAGAACGTTCGTAAACTCCAGGGAGGTAAACTGGCTCCCCTGGTCGGTATTAAATATATCAGGTTTTCCATATTTCATTAATGCCTCTTCCAGTGCCTCTATGCAGAATGAGGTATCCAATGGGACGTCTATGGGGACGTTCCTTAAAAAATAAAAAACAGCTTGACGTTCTTCTTGAACGCGTTAGGGACAAGGACATTCTTAAAAAAGTAAATAACTTTTGGATACAATAGCCCACTCTTTCTCTCGGCAATCCTTATTTTTAGGAAACCGCGAAGCCCACGCTTTGTAAGTGTATTTGCCAATTTTCAATAATAGACCATTTTGAAAAAATTATTGGAGTAAAATCTGTTTTTTTGCTTTCTGCACTTTTCAGATTCCAATGCTTAGCTTATATTCAATAATTTATCTGGCAATAATCTGAGATGTTACAAATAACTTCAAAAACTGATTAAGACCGAAAAGGGTACAGAGAATAAATGTGGTGTTTTTATCGTCAGACATGTTCCCCCTGGTCGTAGTATGCGAGCGCAAGATCCGGTTTCAGGCGGAGGGCCTCACTAACATCTTCAGACGCCCGCTGGCGCTGCCCGAGGTTCTCGTACACTATCCCCCGGTTGTAGTATGCATCCGCATGATCAGGTTCGAGGCGGAGGGCCGCGCTAAAATCTTCAATTGCCCGTTGGTACTGTTTGAGCTCCGCGTGTGCTATTCCCCTGTTATAGTATGCGAGCACAAAATCAGGGTTTACGCGGAGAACCTCGCTAAGATCTTCAATTGCCTGCTGGTACTGACCGAGCTCCACATGCACTGCCCCCCGGTTTAAGTATGCATTGGCATGATCCGGGTTGATACGGATAGCCTTACTGTAATCCTCAATTGCCTGCTGGCGCTGACCGAGCATGCCGTACACAATCCCTCTGCTCCAGTATGCATCGGCATCATCAGGTTTGAGGGCGATGACCTTGCTAAAATCTTCAATTGCCTTTTGGCACTGACCGAACTTCCCGTATGATCTCGCCCGGTTGAAGTATGTATCGGCATAATTCGGCGTAATACGGATAGCCTTACTGTAATCCTCGATTGCCCGCAGGTACTGCCCGAGGCTATCATATATTGTCCCCCGGTTCACGTATGCATCCGCGAAATCAGATTTGATGCGGATAGCCTTATTCAGATATTCAATAGCCTTTTTCGGGTCTGTCCATTTCCCGTTCTGCCAAAGAGACGCAGCTTTATAAAACCAGTACGTAGCTGTGGCCTTCTGATTGGTAATTGTCTTCATTCGAGACAAACCTCCTTCATGTCCTTTATGGTATTGAAAAAGATTTCAGATTCCGGCGGCATTCTTCATTTTCATGGTATTTCAGCAGATTGTCAAGATATTTTAGCCATGAGCTGTTAACTTTTAGCGTTCAACTATTCTCCAGTACTACTATGTGTCAGTTTCTTTAAACCCGGATTTATCATTAGAATCATATGGGTGTCGGACCATCCCTCTCAAACACGCTCATTCCGCTCCAGCGGCTTCAATCGCTCGCGTTTGGCTTCGGAACTTTTGCATACGCAAAAGACCAAGCTTCCTCGCCTCTCGACGGTTTGCTCCGGGATACTCCGACACCTTCCTAACGACATATTTGGGTTAAATTTTATAAAGATTTATTATGTATCCTCTTGAATTTATTTGTTATTGATCCGGTTTTTTCCGTATAAATGTTTTGTTTTGGTTGCGGCCCTGGCTGCGCTGTGAACCGTGAACAGATTTTGATTGCCGTGAACTGTGAACTGTGAACAAAATATGGTATATATTCTCAAAGTATTGAACATGGAGGACATGTTATGGATTTGATGCAGACAATTATGGGAAGAAGAAGCATCAGGGCATTTAAACCTGACCCTGTTTCGAGAGAAAAAGTGGAAGAAATACTGAATATTGCAATACAGGCCCCTTCGGCCATCAATCTTCAGCCCTGGGAGTTTACCGTTGTAATGGGTGAGGAGAAGGAGCGGCTAAGCAGAAAACTGGTGAAGCTCTACAGGGAAAAACAGATCTCCTGCAGTCCGGGTAATGTAAAACCCCTTGCCGACAGCTTTACCCGAAGGGGAATTGCATCCTTTGAACTTATGAATCCTTTCCTTGAGCAGATGGGGACAGATTTTAACAGATTTGTCAACGAGGGGAGTTGTAATTTTTATGGCGCCCCCACTGCAATCATCATCTGTCTCGACAATGCCTTTTCCAGTGCCCGCCTTGTGGATATCGGGATTGTGCTTGGCTATATTACACTTACCGCATATAATCTTGGTCTGGGCACATGTCCTATCGGGCTTATCAATGCTTATGCTGACGATATGAAGGAACTGCTCAATATTCCAGACAATAAAGACGTGGTCATAGGCATTGCACTTGGCCATCCCGATTGGAACAGCCCTGTGAATAAGTTCAAAACACCACGGGAAAGCCTTGATAATTTTGTAAGGTGGATAGAGTAGCAATTTGCATAGCGCATAGCGAAAACCTTATTCATGAAATTCTTTAAAATACTGTTAACCTTATGTGTACTGGCGTTGATTGCCATTGTCGGCTATTATGCTTTTTATCCTGATATTTCAAGATTGAAAAAGGAAAATCCGAAAAAGACATCCTTCATGGAATATCGTGAAGAGGAGTGGAGGCAACAGGGTAAAAGAATAAGAATTCAAAAAAAGTGGGTATCGCTTTCGAATGTATCGCCCTATCTTATAAAGGCAGCGCTCATTGCTGAGGATGATAAATTCTGGTCACATCAGGGTTTTGACTTTGAGGCAATCCAAAAGGCTGTCGAAACAGACATCAAGAAAAAAAAGTTTAAATTCGGCGGGAGCACTATAAGCCAGCAACTCGCGAAGAACCTCTATCTTACCCCGTCAAAAAACCCTGTCAGAAAGTTCAAGGAAGCGGTTCTTACCTGGAGGATTGAGCAAAATCTTTCAAAGAAGAGGATTCTCGAACTTTACCTGAACGTTGTGGAGTGGGGAGAGGGTATATTCGGGATTGAAGCGGCATCCCTCCATTATTACGGTAAACCGGCTTTTCAATTAAATCCCGACGAGGCTGCCCATCTTGCGGTTATACTTCCCAATCCAAGAAAGTATCGTCTTGACGGGTCATCCAGATATGTGGAAAAGCGGGCAAAGATTATCTATGACATCATGGTAAAACGGGGCATTGTAGAGCCGGAATATGAGGATGTTGAGTAATTACGCAGTTTTTTTCAATGTTTCCTTTGAAAAGAATGAAACTATGAGTGCAAGGCAGTTGATACAGAGAAATACCAGCAAAGCCATTCTGTAGGCAGATGGCGGATATGTGCCTCCTACTTTACCGGCTTTATCGAGGATATACCCGATAGATGGCTGAAAAACAATCCCTCCGAAGAATGAGAAAAGGTTTGCAGTACCAATGGCTGTCCCGGCAATGTGAAGCGGGAAGAGTTCCTTCACGCTCGTAATGGCAATGACAATGATCGAACTGGTAGTAATGCCCATAACAAAAAATATTGCATAGAGCGCAGGAATGGGCATGACATTATAAAATACTACCATGATTGCCCAGACGATGATGTTACATATTGAGGAGCCAACAAGGACCTTTTTTCTGCTTACCAGTATTTTATCCGAAAGGTATCCCAGGAAGGGTCCTCCGAATACCATGCCCACAGCAATCATTGAGAGGATATTGCCGGCTCCGGGTTTTGTCATCCCGTACGTATCGAGGAGATAAGGCCCTGCCCAGAGGCCGAAGAAACTGAAAAGTGTGCCCTCGGTAAAGAACAACCAGATTGCAATAGCCCAGAAGTGTTTATCCTTAAGCACTAATACAATACCTGAAAAGAATTTCCTCCTGGGTTTCCCTGGCATGATAACCGTATCGTCTGGAGCACGGACGACCTTTTTGTTGGGGCTGTCAACTACAATAAGCCACGTTAAAATGGTAAGAACCGCAGTAATAGCCCCGGTCAGAACAAAGGCTGCCCTCCACCCGAAATTCTGTGTGAGAATGGCAAGCGGTGTTGATGCCGAGAGCCATCCTATCCCCCCGATTGCCATAAAAAGGCCCATTGTCCTTGCGTATTCCTTCCCGTGATACCATTCAGCAATCACTTTCAGCGAACAAACGAATGTGGCAGATACACCAAAACCAACGATGACCCTGGATAATGTTGCAAAACCGAAGGTCGGAGCAAGCCCGAAGAGAACGGCCCCGATTGCTGCGATGAAGCCGAGCAACGTTACCGTTTTTCTGGCCCCCCAGGAATCGGAAAGAAGCCCCACCGGTATCTGCATGATTGCATAAGAGTAAAAATAGCCCGATGCAAGTACGCCAAGGGATGTGCCGCTTATCTGGAATGTATTTACAAGTTCAGGCGCAACAACAGCGGGGCATACCCTGTGAAAATAAACAAAAAGGTATTGAAGGGCAAGAATCCAGAATATAAACCAGCGGGAGTGCAGGTTTTCCATAGCGATAGGATTCAGAATAGCAGATTGAATGGACAACGGAAAGAAAAATGATCAGTCAATTTCATAAAGTAAGTGCGCCCGGTGCGATTTGAACGCACGGCCTTTGGCTCCGGAGGCCAACGCTCTATCCAACTGAGCTACGGGCGCAGATCGATCGTTTTGAGGTGATGGAGAAAAATATATATTTTCTGCTTAACATATTTTGTAAAATATAGCATATTAGTATATAGTTCCAAAAGAATAAACGACCTGTATGAAAAAGTTACTAATACCCATCTCTATAGGACTCTTGATAACAGCTATTTTTGTTACTTTTGCCATCATAAGGTTTTTGCCCCTTGAACGGCTTGAACAACTTGTATATGACACACGGTACAGGGTACGTGGCCAAGAAGCAAACCTGCCCCGGGAGGTTGTTATAGTCGGAATCGACGATAAAAGCCTTGAAAAAATTGGAAGGTGGCCATGGGACCGGAGTAAAATAGCCGCTCTTATTGACCTGCTGAAAGATATGGGCGCAAAGGTCATCATGATGGATATTATCTTCAGCGAACCTTCAAAGGATGATGAAATCCTTGCCGCATCGATCAAAAGGGCAGGGAATGTGATTCTGCCGGTTGTTTTTGAATTCAAGGGGCAAAAGAAGGGGATCAAAGAAGATACCCTTCCTGACTATGCTTATCCCATGATCCGGGAGTCAAAAATTTTTGAAATCTTTCCCCCCATAAGCGGACTGAATGTTATGATGCCCTTGAAAAATTTTGTAAGCGGGGCAAATACCCTTGGTTACATCAATATGATTCCTGATAGGGATGGTGTGCTCAGATGGGAAGTGTTGGCAATCGAATATGACGGCGAACTGTACCCGTCCATTGATCTCCAGACGGCGAGGGTTTACCTCGGTATGCCGATGGAGGCTATGATATTGAATGCAGCAAAGGGGGTTAATTTAGGGGACAAGTTCATTCCAACGGATTTCTGGAACCGGGCATTGATCCATTACTATGGACCTGAGGGCACTTTTCCCCATGTATCGGTTTTAGACCTCTTTGAAGGAAAAATTGACCGGTCCGCCATAAAGGATAAGGCTGTCCTTATCGGTGCAACAGCGATAGGTATTTACGATTTGCGTGTTACCCCTACTTCGCCTGCCATGCCTGGGATTGAAAAGCACGCCAGTGTAATTGCCGCTGCCCTCCACAACTATTTTATTGTAAAGTCATCAAACCTTATAAATGTTTTGATTGTCATCGTAACCGGCATACTTTTTTCTCTCTTAATCGTTCGGCTCAAAGCAATCTCCGGCGCTTTATTGTCCTTTGTCTTTATTGCAGCCGTCTCTTTGATATCGTACTATCTGTTTTTTGAAAAAGCCCTGTGGATTGATACAGTCTACTCAAGCAGCAATATTGTCATCATTTATTTTGTTATTAATGCTTATAAGTATGCAACAGAGGAGCGTTATGCAAAAAGAATCAGAGGTATGTTCTCCAGTTATGTGACAGAAAAGGTCGTGAATGAATTGATCAAGAATCCCAACCTTGCAAAGCTCGGAGGTGAGAGAAGGGATATAACCGTTCTCTTTTCTGACGTGAGAGGGTTTACGACATTTTCTGAGAAACATTCGCCGGAGCAGGTTGTACACATCCTCAATGAGTACCTCGGCGAAATGACGGATATTATTTTCCAGTGGGAAGGGACATTGGATAAATTTGTCGGAGATGAGATCGTAGCGTTCTGGGGCGCCCCCCTGCCGCAGGAGGATCATGCAGAACGTGCCGTGAAATGTGCGCTTCACATGGTGCGGAGGCTGGAAGAACTCCAGGAAAAATGGAAGGCAGCGGGGAGGGAAGCCCTCTACGCGGGTTTTGGCCTTAATACAGGCGAAGTAATTGTTGGGAATATCGGCGCTGAAGGGAAAAAGATGGATTATACCGTAATAGGGGATAACGTAAACCTTGGTGCACGTGTTGAGGGCCTGACGAGGAAGTACAGTGCGGATATTATCATAACTGAGTTTACCCTCGAGAGACTGAGAGGCATCATGGAAAAGGACCAGTCATGGAAAATAAGGATAAAAGGGCTTGACGCTGTTGCTGTGAAGGGGAAACTGAAGCCTGTTTATATATATGGCGTTGAAGCGCTTGGAGAAGGGGAAACGTCAGAAATCATAGAATGTGAAGTAAAAGACGTCGTTACAATGACCGAGAAATAATGTACTAAGGACAAGTAATTGAGTAATTAAAACTGCTTAACCATTCATCCTGTTTGTTGTTTAGATTTTACTGATAACCTTGTGTGTTCCTGTTTGATGCATACGTTCATGAAGAATGGAATACCATGCATTACAACCAGCCTTTCTGCTTCTTCGTTAATGATGCCCAGTTGCAGCCAGATACATTTTGGTTTTATTTTGATTGCTTCCTCTACGATGGGGAGAGCATGTTCTGACTTCATAAATATATCCACAATATCAACGGGTTTCGGAATATCGGAGAGGCTTTTGTAACACCTTCTACCCAAAATTTCGTTGTATTGAGGATTTACCGGTATAACCGTATAACCTGCAGCGATTAAGTACTGTGCAACCATGTTGCTTGGCCTGTCTTCCTTCGGTGAAAGTCCTGCTACTGCTATGGTCTTCGACTGTTCCAGTATTGCTTTTTTCTTTTCATCCTGTGTTTCCATATGTCGAAATTTTATATCTAATGCCGTTCATATTTGTAAAGAAAATAGTGGAAAAAATATCGTTGACACTCATAGACTGTCTTGTTACCATACATCGAAATGAGAAAACGCGATTATTTTGGGTGGCACTAATTTGGACAGAGATCAATTTGGTCACGACCCGCAGGTGAGGTTTTTGAGACGTGCCTTTGCCGGTATGGAGGCTGCTCAGAGCGAATTCTTGAAAGGCTTGAATATCTCTCCATTTGACACCAGGTTAAGCCGCATACGGACAGCAGCGCTTAAGCTCTACGAGAAGGTATGGATGGTTTATGGGCGGCGGGGTATTTCAACGGATGAACGTGAAATGGTAGACGTCTACATTCAATGTTTCGCCCATATTCTTGATTCTCAGAGGATTCCAGTGCCTGAAGAATTGCGTCCCGTTAATGAAAAGATCGGAAGGCTGATAAGGGAGGTTACGAAATGATCCGGTTGCGCCTGTTCGGTCGCTGTCGTATTTATCATGATCCGGTAACACCTGTTCTTCGTGCTCCTGCCCAAATTGGATGGAATGCGTGGTTTCGCTCTATTGACCTTGTGACTCCGCAACCTTTAAAAGGTGAGGAGCTTCTCAGGAGGACGCGCGGTTGGTGGACAACAGAGCCTCTTGAAGTGGCAGAAGTGGTTAAAAAGTATGGGCGGCTCGTGGTAGGCGAAGAAGGGGAGCTTATGGTAGAATTCGAAGACCGGAATGCTGCAGATGCATTAGCCGCTGCACTGAAAGACCGTTTTGAAGATCAGGTGCTCCTGGCGCCATGACCAGAATCAAATCTACTTGAGCTGGTCAAGGATTTTGTTTGTTATGTCAACGGTTGTTTTAAAGTGGACAATGCCTGCGGCGGTTTTTTCAAAAATTATGGTGTAATCTTCCTGCGCCGTAATCTTCCTGATCGCCGCATCGATTTCCAAAAACATTCTTTGCGTTAACTCCCTGTCCATTTTTAGCGCCTCAGCGTCAAAATCCTCCTTCATCCTCCTGATCTCTTTGATTTCATTGGCAAGTCTTTCTTCGAGGATTTTTCTGTCAGCAGGAGACATGGTATTACCGTCTTTTTTGAGCTTCTCGTCAAGCGCTTTTGCAAATTCATCCTTGCCCTGCAAAGGTTTTCTCTTCAAGTCAATATTTTTCAACAGATCCTGACGGTAGCCGGCGATAGTTTTAGATTCCCTCATGATCTTCTGCACATCAAAGACGCCGAGCTTAAGATCCTGTGCCGAAACCGGGAAAATACATAATCCGGCAATAAAGATTATAAAGAAACAGGCAATGGTTGTTCTTTTCACCATATCTATTACCGGGGCTTGCGTCGCCCCCTCCACGAGCAAAGCCCGTGGAGTCTCCCCCTCTCGCTCACTGTGTGAGCTATCTATTTTGTCGTACCCGCTGCAGAGCCGGAAAATGATCCGCTTGTTGATGTAGTAGGCACTATTGGCCCTGAGCCTGCGCCTTTAAATGTTACAGCGCCGCTGTATGAACCTCCGCTTAAGTTTCCGGTTCCGTTGGCTACATTAGATACCCATACTTTTGCGCTTGTATCCCATCGCGAGACATTAAACAGCGCGGAAAGACCGTTGCCGCTTATGTTCACAGAAGACGACGTTGAAGGGATGCCCGTGTAAGCGCCGTTCACGTTGCCTGTTGCCCATACCCTTGGCGCGCTGCCGGCAGTTGTTGAAAAGAATTTTACGTTATTTATGTTAACTGTCAGATTGTTTCCTGAACCGCTTAAGTGTGCTTCCCCCACCTGAACACAGGGGACGTTGAGTACCTGCAGGCTTGCTTTGCCGGCGTCGGTTGCGGCCAATTCAAGAAATTTATTTGTATCCATCATCATGCCAGCCAGGACAGACTGGGCAGTCAATGAGACCGGGTCAAAGGTGCCGACAATATCGCCGAAATAGAGCCATGTTCGACCGTCTCCGTTGGGGGTTTGACCTGCGCCGTATCCGCTCACTGAGCCTTCCAGCCTTTTGTCGGACCATTGTGTCCCTGCAATCTCCAATCTATCTATTCTATAAGTGCTATTATTAGTGTTATCCATATTTATCGTTGCGCGCCAATCATTCCCTGTGGTGCCTTGATACATAAACCCTGCCTCTGTATTCCATATGCCCCAGTTCTGGGTTGAAATCTGTCGACGGTACATACTGTCTCTTATTTTGGTATCCGTAATCGTTCCGCCTGCCGTAAATGAGCCATCACCGGAAATGGAGCTGCCCGGATAAGAATAAGTGTTTATGCTGGAATAAAGGTCTGCAGGTAAAACACCTACATCAGACGCAATGTTTGCGCTGTATATATTGCCGCTGAGTCCGAACGTGTCGTCGCCCGTGTTTGCAGTGCCTGTAAGTGTGCCCTTTATGTATCCTGCAGAATTGCCTGAAGGGTTAATATAAAGGAGTGCAGTTTTAGATATTATGTTGTTATTTAGCTCAGACGCGCTCAATACCCCGTAATAGGCGCCGCCGTCATTGGTGGTTTTGTTGCTGTTAGAATTGTTTTGACTGTATATTATGGTGTTCACGATACTTCCGTGGTTGCTGCCGTTTCCACCACCGTATCCTGTGCCTGTCACTGTTACAGGCACTGCAGTTCCCTGTGTCCATAACTGGCCTGAACCTTGTAGTGTGCCTGTGATAGAACCGCTGCTATGCCATGTCGGAAGAGAACTGTCTGAGATACTATTTATACTATTTAGCGTATAGAGGGTGCCTGAACTACCACTACTTGCCTGAACCAAGAAGACTTTCCACCAATCACCGGTTCCGGTTGTGGGAACAGTATAGGTAGTTATCACGTTGCCGTTGGCGTCTTTTACTACGACAACTGCGCTGGAAGCGGTTATCGAAGGGCTTCCGGTATAATTATATACAGCATAACGGGTATTGCCGATGGTAAACTGATTAACGGTGATTGTCTCAGGGCCATATCCTGACATTATATCCTGGTCCAACATTGCATAGGGGTAAGAAGAAAGCGTTCCCATATTGCCGTAATATACATGATAGAATGTGGTAGAAGAACCTGATCCAGGGATCCATGCATGCGCGTCCAGATCTGACGGGGTTGCTCCCCAAGTGAGTTTAAAAGATATCGGCGAAGCAACTGTGCCGAATAACGTGTAATTGCCAGCAAAATACCAAATGGGTGTAGATATACTACTTTTAAAATTGGTATTTACAGGTGCTGGAGGTTCGGGAGGAGGTGGTGGTGGCGGCGGAGGCGGCGGAGGTGGCGGTGGCGGTGGTGGCGCTGGTGCAGGTGCAGGTGGTGTAATAACTGCTGCAGCTATATCGAATGAACCGGCAGTCGATGTGCCGGCCGTTGTTGTGCCCGTCGATGTCCCTGAACCTGTCCCTGAACCTGTGCCCGATGATGTCCCTGAACCGGTGCCTGAACCTGTGCCCGTCGATGTCCCTGAACCTGCGCCTGATATCGTTGTAACTGCGCTCACCTGGATGGCTATTTCACTGGTTGTCGCCTTCCTTGGCGGTGACGGGGAACCAGTAGTGGTGGCAACGAAGGATATATTGCCGCCTGTGATAGTTGCTACTCTCCTCTGGGGATCGCTGGGGTTGAACTGATATCCCCTGCCGGCAATAAAGAGGGTGCTCGTTATTGCCCGCATAAAGGAAACAACCATATTG
>JAPLKA010000062.1 GCA_026388315.1 Pseudomonadota bacterium
TACGACATACTGAAAGATGTAGGATTGCCCTATCCCATAGCAGAGATAGTCCTCCAACACCATGAACGGTTAGACGGTTCAGGTTACCCCCAGGGTCTCAAAAATGGCGAGATACTCCTTGAAGCACAAATCATTGCTGTAGCTGACGTAGTTGAAGCCATCGCCTCCCACCGTCCCTACAGAGTCGGCTTCGGAATAGAAGTAGCCCTTGAGGAGATCGAGAAGAACAAAGGCATCCTTTATGGTTCTGAGGTGGTGGAGGTGTGTCTTAAATTGTTTCGGGAGAAAGGATTTTCTTTTGAGTGATGAGTGAAAGGAATTTAAAAAAAGGGGGCAACAATATGGCCACACAGAATAAAACCGTAAATCCTGAGTTTTTGTACATTCCCATAGGAAATATCGTCGTGTTGGAACAGGTGCAGTCAAATATTAATATCGAAGCAGACTCATTCAAGTCATTCTTACTTCAGTGAATAGTCGTTAGTGAATAGTGAACAGTTAAAGACATTTTATCAAACTCATTGCTCCTTTCCCCTTTCAACTTTGAGCTATTAGCCTCTACGCTCTCCGCTCATCGTTCCATGGATCAGGCAAAAGGGATATTGGCATTCATTCAGGCAAAACACCCCGATAAAGGGTATGATGTGGAAGGGGTAATGAGTGATTGATACGCTACAAACTGAAGCCTGATGACCTGTCCGATGAATTGGTACCAACAGTTGGTACCAATTCAGAGATCACCGGAAAATCAGTAACGACGCTGTATAACGGCATTTCCCTTTTAAAACTTCCTCCTGAGATTCAGGCAGCAATTCGGGCAGGAAACCTGCCTGTTTCACAAGGATATCTCTTTGCCGCCAACCTCGAATGTCCCGATCTTATGAAGGCAGTGAATAGTGAATAGTGGATAGTGGATAGTTAAAAAGGCAGAAAAGATGAAATGTTGTGAATGGTGAATGGTGGATAGTGGAAACCCGTGAAGCGTTATATGTGAAGCGTGAAGCGTGGAAAAACGAGATACGGATTTAAAAATATGGTACAAGAGTCTTGTCCCCGAACGGGGGAATGACAATGAGCTTGATAAAATGTTTTTAACTGTTCACTATTCACTAACGACTATTCACTGAAGTATTCCGCAATCTGTACGGTTTAATCCTGCCGAAGGCGGGACAATGGGATGGGGGCAATGGTGTACCCTTTAAATCTTATTGACATTTATTAAGTAGAATATCAAAATAGAATAAGAGTGTTATAGTTTGATTAAAACACAGCCTATTGTGGAATACAAAAACATGTTATAATAATGTATCCAAAAGGAGAACCGCATGTCCATGCCTACCATCCTCCTCGTTGAGGATGATTCTCTGAGCGTACGGCTGATTCAGCGTGCCTTCCGTAAAACAGGACTGACCAATCCCCTCCAGATCGTAAATGATGGAGAACAGGCAGTGGCATATCTGGCCGGGCAAAGCAAGTATGCTGACCGGACAGACTACCCGCTCCCTGCCCTTATCCTCCTGGACCTTTACATGCCTCGCAAGTCGGGTCATGAAGTATTGGCCTGGATGAGAGAACAGCCGGGGCTGAAAGACCTGCCTGTTGTAGTACTCACCGCTTCACAGGAACCTGCCGATATTGAGAAGGCTTACAGCCTGGGTGCGCAGAGTTACCTTCTCAAGCCCATGACACCGGAATCCCTGAAAGAGGTCGTCAACATCTTCGCACCGGTCATGGACAGCAACCCGCGGGTCCTTTTGCTCGATGATGATCCTGACATGCGGACACTCGCTGTTAGGGTGCTGAGAAAGGAGTTCCCCGGTGCACAGATAGAGCAGGTAGGCGTTCCCGATGAGTTATCCCCTGCCCTGGAAAAGGATTGCTATGATCTGGTAATTACCGATTATGAGATGCACTGGACAGACGGCCTGAAGCTCCTCCGTATTGTCAAGGCCCGCTGGCCCGAATGCCCGGTGATTATGTTTACCGCCTCCGGAAGTGAGGAGGTTGCCGTGGAGGCTATGAGGGCAGGACTCGATGATTACGTACTGAAAAAGCCCCAGCACTTTGCACGGCTGCCCGTTGCAGCACGGCTGGTGATGGCCCGTGCCAGGCACAGAAAGATGGCAAAAGAGGCTGAAGAACGCTATCGCAGCCTCTTTGAGACCGTTCCCGTCGGCCTGTTCCGGTGCACACCCGCGGGGAAACTCACCGATGCCAACCCCGCTTTCATCCAGATGCTGGGATATTCAGATTTGCAGCCGCTGCTGGCCTTAAGTCTGGCCGATACATTTGTAAACAGGGATGATCTTAAGAGGTGGGCAAAAGGTATAAATTGTGAAGAAACAATACACAATTTCGAGGTCCAGCTCTACCGCAGGGACAATGCTATAATCTGGGGAGAGATGAACGCCCATACGGTGTGTGACGTAAACGATAACCTGTTATATTACGAAGGAATTTTACAGGATATTACGGAACGGAGGCAGGCAGAGAAAAAGATAACAAAGGCGGCAGAAGAGTGGCAATCTACCTTCGACTCCATTAAAGACGCGGTAATGCTCTTAACCCCAGATCTCAGAATTGTCCGGGCCAACAGCTCTGCTGCTTCTTTTTTTAACATCCGCATGGATAAGATCCAGGGAAAATACTGTCATGCATTGATGCATTGGACAGACAAACCATTAGAATCGTGTCCTGTTGCAAGGCTGCTGGAGACAAAACAACACGAAGAGACAGAGGTTTACGATGATAAAAGGGGGGTATGGCTTTTAGTTTCAGTAGACCCCATAATGGATGATAAGGGAAATATAACAGGTATTGTCCACATTGTCAGGGACGTCACTGAGCGTAAACACCTTGAGTCTCAGCTCCGTCAGGCCCTGAAGATGGAGGCTATAGGCACCCTGGCAGGCGGCGTGGCACATGATTTTAATAACATCCTCACCGCCCTTATCGGATACGGAACCCTCCTGCAGATGCAATTGGATAGCGATAATCCCCTGCGGATATATGCCGACCAGATACTCTCATCATCACACAAGGCAGCCAACCTCACCCAGAGTCTTCTATCTTTTAGCAGAAAGCAGCCCATAACACTCCGGCCCGTTGCATTAAATAGCTTAATCAGGGGAACGGACAAGCTTTTAAAGAGACTCCTCACAGAAGATATCGCACTACAGACAATACTTGCCAGCGATGATATGACCATCATGGGGGACGCAACCCAGATCGACCAGATCCTCTTCAACCTCGTCTCGAATGCGAGGGATGCAATGCCAAAGGGTGGCAGATTAACCATTAAAACGGAGCTTGCGGTGTTGGACAGAGAGTTTGCAGAGACGTTCGGATATGGAGAGCCGGGGGCACATGCGGTCATATCCGTTTCTGACACCGGTACCGGCATGGATGAGGCAACAAAGGAGAAGATATTTGACCCCTTCTTTACCACCAAAGAAGTAGGGAAAGGGACAGGGCTCGGCCTCTCCACGGTTTACGGAATAGTGAAGCAGCACAAAGGGCATGTAAATGTACAGAGCGAACAGGGCAAGGGGACAACCTTCCATATCTACCTTCCCGCCATACAAATGGCTGCCGGCGAAGAAAAGACCGTATATCCTGCAGTTAAAAGAGGAAAGGAAACCGTCCTTGTCGCTGAAGATAATGAAGAGGTAAGAAATCTCGTGAAGCAGATACTCGCCGATCACGGATATACGCCTATAATTGCAGCAGATGGTGAAGATGCCCTCATCAAATTCAAAGAAAACAAAAATATCGCCCTTTTACTTCTCGATTCCGTGATGCCGAAAAAGAACGGGAGAGAGGTCTATGATGAAATCAAGAAAATAGATCCCGACATCAAAGCCCTCTTCACGAGCGGGTACACAAGAGACATTGTCCTCGATAAAGGCATTGAGGAGAAGGATTTTCATTTTATCTCGAAACCGATCATACCGAGAAAACTCCTGGAGAAGCTGAGGGAAATACTGGATAAATAATTGTTGTGCACATATATTTGTATGTATACTTTTAATAGAATCATTGATACACAACATTTCGGGAGGTTAAACCATAAAACAGAATAAACTCAACCCGTCAAGGACGTTATACTCTATAATCTTATTTGCAGTCCTGCTCTTTATATGCACATCAAATATTCATGCCTTCGGCGACCAGACGGTAGATTTAAAGGTTGCAAAAGGTGATACACTCATTAATATCTGCAAAAAATACCTTGAGAACCCATCAAAGTGGCCTGAGGTTGGAAAGGCAAGCCGTTTAAAAAATCCGAATATCATTTATCCTGACCAGGTGCTGCAGATCCCTGTAGGGCTTCTCCGGGGGACACCACTGGACAGTGAGGTTACTTTTGTCAAAGGTGATGCAAAGATTCAAAAAAAAGACGGGGATGAGTGGACAGTTCTCCATTTAAGGGACAAGATAATTCAGGGCAGCACTCTACAGACAGGAAGTGAAAGTTCCCTTGAAATAACCTTTGAGGACAACAGCGCCCTCTTCCTTAAACCAAACACAATACTTGGTGTTACCACCGCTCAGAAAAAAGGTCTATTAGCAATAGTTCACGACCTGTATCTCAGGGCAGGCAGGGCCATAACGAATATAAAAAGCGCAACAGGGGCAGATTCACGTTTCGAGATCAACACCCCTTCAGCCGTGGCGTCGGCAAGGGGAACTCAGTTCAGGGTATCCCTTGACGAAAAGGCTTCTACCCGTGCTGAAGTTTTAGAAGGCAGAGTAATGGTAAAGGGAATGGATACAGCAGTTGAGGTAAAACAAGGCGAAGGTACCCTGGTAGAGAAGGGCGCAGTGCCGGATCAACCGAGTAAACTCCTTGCCCCGCCAAAAATTGCCGCTTATAGACCCATCTATAAAGACATACCCCTCAGTATTAAGTTTGATGAGACAGAGGGAACTGTTGCCATAAGGACCGCTCTATCAAAAGACCAGGAAGGAAAAGACGTACTCTTCGAAAATATTATAAAACCAAAAGAATCTTTTGCGGTTAGTAATATTACAGACGGCTCATACTATCTCATCATCAGCAGCATTGACGGGAAGGGACTTGAAGGACCACAGTCTGACCCCTCGATTATTACATTGAAAGCAAAACCCCTGCCTCCTTTCATCCAGATAAAGGAAGACGATGCGGAATTCATCGGGAAATCGGCAGAATTCAAATGGCTCAAGGTGAAAGATGCTGCAAAATATCATGTTCAGATCGCTGAGGACAAAGATTATACCCGGATCAAAGAAGAGCAGAAGGATTACCGGACCGAGGCATACAAGACAGGAATTCTGGATTATAACACGTATTATTTCAGGGTAAGTTCCATAGCTGAAGACGGGTACGAAGGCGGGTGGTCAAATACCGTTACCTTCCGCCTCATCCCTCCGCCGCCTGCCCCTCAACTTGAAAAGCCCGAAGTTGATAAAAAATCGATATCTCTGAAATGGCGGAACCTTGGCGAAGAAACCACCTATCATTTCCAGATGTCCGACGATGAGATCTTCAAGACAACCCTTATTGATGAAAAGCTCCAGAAACCGGAGATCACCCTTCAGAGGCCAAAAGATCCCGGAACATACTACGTCAGGACAAGCAGTATTGATAAAAAGGGACGTGAAGGCGATTTCTCGGCTCCGCAGAGTTTTGAGATAGAGCGTGGATTCCCCTATATGCAATTCGGTATCATTGGTGCATTGGGTATCCTCTTATTATTGGCGCTCTAACAGGCTTACAGGGGCAGATATTTTTCCGTCAGCGCAGCAAAAGGCCTGAGGCCGGATAATTTTTAAGGAGTATAAAGATGTCAGACAACCCAACGAAAATTCTTATTGTGGACGATGACCCTGATATCCGCCTTTTACTGGATTTTAACCTGTCGAAGAACGGATACGAGGTGCTTGAAGCAACAAATGGCGCCGAGGCTCTTGATATTATGAGAGAGCATACGGTAAATCTGGTTATTACCGATTTGACCATGCCAATAATGGACGGTTATGAGCTGATTAAAAATTTGAAAGAATCTTCCGAAACATCAGGAATACCGTTACTGATGCTCACCGCACGGGAGGAGGAAAGGGTATCGAGGGCAGGCATGGCTAACCCGCCTGACGATTACCTCCCGAAACCCTTTGCAACAGCCGACCTCCAGGAAAAGATTGAAAAATTATTGTCACGGGGTAGCTGATCAATATACAGTATACAGATGGATAAACCTACCGGACATATCGGGCCCGTCACTATCCGGAAAGCCATCATATGCGGGCTGCTCCTGGTCTTTATCATCCTGTTTGAATATGTCGGCTTTTTAGAAGGGATAAATAATTATTTTTACGACCTCTCCTTCAGAACAAGGGGTTTCAGGGCGCCCTCAAAAGACATCATAATAGTGACGATTGACGATAAAACCCTGGAGAAGCTCGGGAGATGGCCTATCAAGAGATCCTATTACACATCGCTTATTGACAAAACTGCAGGGGCAAAAGCGGTAGCATTTGATATTATCATGACCGAACCCACCGACGATGATGCGTTCCTTGCACGGGCAATCAAAGAACACGGCAATATAATTCTTCCGGTTTTTATCGAAAACAACGAAAATGTAAAATATCCTGTTGCCTTGCTGTCAGCCTCACCTGTCGGCCATGTGCATGTAGAACAAGGCATCGATGGTATCGTCAGGGAGGTATATCATACCCTCCAGCTCCGGAATGACCTGTTGCATTCTTTGTCGTCTGTGGCATATGGGTTTGCCACGAATAAACCTTTTTTCCGTACATTCGACAAAAAAAAGTATATACCCGACAGCAAGATTACACAGTCCAACCCGATGTATATCAATTACTGCGGCGGCCCGGGTTCATTTGAAAGCGTCTCACTCATCGATGTCCTTAATAACGTCTATCCTCCACCCTTTTTCAATAACAGGATAGTCCTTGTGGGTGTTTCTGCGGCAGGGGCCGGTGACCGTATTTTAACCCCCTTCTCACAGGAGAGAAGGAGCATGCCGGGTATAGAAGGCCAGGCGAATACCCTTAATACCATGCTTATGAATAATGCAATTGATATTATCCTGCCATGGGTACGATGGCTTATTGCAGTATTCCTTGCAATGGTTTCTTTTATCTGTTTTCTGAGGTCAACGGAACAACGGGCCACCATACTCGGATTGATTATGCTTTTATCCATCGGGGTCATCACGTATCTGCTTTTTTCAGCCTTCAATGTCTGGCTCGCCCCTGCAATCTATTTCTTTACAGTTTTCTTTGTGTTTATTCTTGCCTATGTATTCAAATTTAATGATGCCATTACTACCCTCGACAAGGCCTATATGACGGTAGTGCCTCACCTGAGGTGGGGTTATGCGGGGGATAATGAAAAACACGTGGAAAGAGGCATATTCGGATCACTCACCGAGAAGGGCATCCAGTCGAAGGCACAGATACTTAACGATGTAAGCAGACAATTGGGTTTTGAGAAGGAGCTTACAGACAGGGCGCTTTTAAGCGATATTCATGGCGTGCTCATTTTCGGTCCTGATAGAAAGAACATACTCATTAACAATCTCGCACAGACTTTGTTCAAAGAAAATGGGGTTGAGGCAGGGTCTGCAGATATATTTGTAACGTCTTTAGCCCCTGCTGTTATGGAAAATATCGAGCCTGAAGACGTGCCAGGAAGGCTCTATAATGAAAAAGAGGATGTATCCTTCACCATATCCCTCGAGAAGCCTGCAAAGAAATTTTTTAAGGTTGACGCCTCTTCCTTCGCCGTCAATGAGAGGACATATCTCCTCATTATGCTTTCGGACGTTACAAAAATTAAGGAACTCGAAATCCTCAAGGGCCATATCATTTCTGTCGTTTCTCACGAGTTGAAGACGCCCATGACATCAATCCAGGGGTTCAGCGAGATACTCGCCGGTAACCTTGAAGGGAAGATGAAAAGTTTTGCAGGGATCATTCACAGGGAGTCGGAAAGGCTCGTGCGGTTTTTAAACACATTTCTTGACATAACAAGGATTGAGGAAGGCAGACAGCCTATTAAGATGACATCCATAAACCTGAATGATGTTATCCGGGAAGTGGCATCAGCCCTGAAACCGATTGGAGACACAAACGGCATAACCATCCACACGGATATCCCTGATAATACAGATGACATCGTGATTGACAGGGACCTGACAAAGCAATGCATCTTCAACCTTGTGGAAAATGCGATAAAATACAGCCCCTCCGGCAAGGAGGTTATGATAAAGCTGACAAGCGAGACAGACCATTTAAAAATCGATATTATTGATCACGGGTATGGTATCAAAGAAGACGACCTCAATAAGGTCTTTGAGAAATTTTACCGATCAAGCTCAGACAAAACGAAGAATATCAAGGGCTCAGGTCTTGGCCTGACTTTCGTCAAGGAGGCCGTTGAAGCCCAGGGCGGAAAGATGACCCTTGCAAGCGTATGCGGGGAAGGGTCATCTTTCTCAATCGTCTTCCAGAAAACCACATGAAAACAGTGAAAAGTGAAAAGTGAATAGTGAATAGTTTTTTAACTGACTACTGTTCACTAACGACTATTCACTGAAGTAATGAACCCTTGAACCCTTTTTCTTGGTTACGAGATACCTCTCACCTTTCACATTTCACATTTCACCTCAGAATATACTTTAAATTTGTCCGTATCTCCTGTATATTTTGTCCATAATATATAACCTATGCAAGTCTTTCTGATTCTACTTCTCCTCTTTTCATATACACATGTCTTTGCCTCCGATATGGTCATTGGCGGCGTAAAGACATATGTTGTCCAAAATGGTGACAGCCTTGAACTCATTGGTGCAAGGCACGGGGTATTCTGGAAAAATATTGCGAAAGAGAACAATATTGACCCTAAGCTACCCCTTCCGGAGGGGGCAACTGTCATAATAAATAACCGGAAAATTGTCCCAAAGGTTATAGAAAACGGGATCATTATTAATATACCCGACCGGACACTCTATTATTTCAAAGATGGCAGGCTTACTGCTATTCCTGTTGGTGTCGGTTTACCTTATGAGGAGAATAAAATAAGCTGGCAGACCACAATGGGAACGTTTAAAATTAAAAAGAAACGAAAAAATCCGACGTGGTATGTGCCGGACTCTATCCAGAGGGAGATGGAATCAAAGGGAAAGCCGGTTGAAGAGGCTGTGCCACCGGGGCCTGACAATCCCCTCGGAAGGTATGCCCTGGATACATCAATTACCGGCATACTGATCCACGAAACAATCCGGCCAAGGAGCGTATACCGTTATCTCAGTCATGGGTGCATCAGGGTACTGCCCGAACATATGGAGCCGTTATTTAATATGGTTGATGTGGGCACTCCGGGCGAGATCATATATGTGCCTATCAAACTGGCTGTCAGTAACAACAATAAGATATATCTTGAAGTCCGCACCGACATGTATAAGAAAATCAAATCCAAAAGTGAGCATACACGGAGGATCATTCAGGATAGGGGCGTTGCCGATAAGGTCGATTGGGAAAAGGTTGACAGGGTAATCAAAGAACAATCCGGTATCGCTGAGGATGTAACGTTAATCGCTCATAATGGGGTAAACGGGTCACTCAAGCGTAAATTTTCCACCACAACCCAAAAAATATTAGATTTTCTGGGATCAAGGTAGCGAATAGTGAATAGTGAAGCGGGAAAAGACCGCGATGTCCTTCCTTCGGCAGGATTAAAGCTTGCGTGAAGCGATCTATAGCGTGGAGCGTGGAGCGCATAGCCCCCCGCTACGCGAGTCCCCACTGCGTGAGGACAGGAACAGGCGTAGAGGATTTAAAACTAAACGCTCTACGCTAAATGCTATCCGCTAAGTTGAGATACGAGGAACGGGTTTTAAGATACGAGATTCTAAAGAGAGGAAATGCATGGAAATACCCATTCGTGTTTTGATTATTGAAGATTCTGAAGATGATACACTGCTTATTGTCCACCAACTCGAACGCGCTGGTTACAAGCTGACCTATGAACGGGTGGAAACCGCCGATGCCATGCACGAGGCCCTTGAGAGAGAGACATGGGACATCATCATATCCGATTATAATATGCCTCATTTCAATGGTCTTGAAGCGCTCAAGCTGTACAAAGAGAAGGGGCTGGATATCCCCTTTATCATCGTTTCAGGCGCTATCGGTGAAGAGATAGCAGCAACAGCAACGGTATCATCAGGCGCCCACGACTATGTGATGAAAAGCAATCTCTCACGCCTTGTTCCTGCTATTCAGAGGGAACTCAGGGAGGCAGAATCAAAAAGGGAACGCAAGCTTACAGAGCAAGAACTCCTCCTCACCGACATACGACAGGAAGCACTCCTGAAACTTTACCAGATGGCAGATATCCCTCTGGACACGATTACCGGTTTTGTTGTGGAGGAGTGCCTGAAAATGACCGGGAGCGAGATAGCGTTTATCGGCTATATAAATGAAGACGAGACCATCATGCATACCCACCTGTGGTCCAAAAAGGCGATGAAGCAGTGGATGAAGCAGTGTTCCGTAGACGGGAAGCCCGTCAAGTTCCCTCTTGAACAGGCCGGGTTATGGGGTGAGGCTATAAGGCAGAAAAAGCCCATTATCGTAAACAACTACTCAGAGCCCAACCCTTACAAAAGGGGCTACCCAGAAGGACATCTCTCCCTGGTGCGCTTTATGAGCGTCCCGCTCATTGATAGAAACCGTGTTGTACTTGTTGCCGGTGTTGCAAACAAGAAAGAACCGTATACCGGATCAGATATCACGCATACTTCTTTACTTTTAGAAGGCATGTGGAACTACATTCAACGGAGAAAGGCAGAGGATGGAGTCCGTACAAGCGAACAAAAATACCGCTCCATATTTGAAAACTCCGTGGAGGGCATCTTCCAGACCTCGCCGGAAGGACAATTCCTCAATATCAATCCATCTTATGCCCGAATGACCGGATACGCATCAC
>JAPLKA010000063.1 GCA_026388315.1 Pseudomonadota bacterium
CTTTATTGCCAAACCATTGTCACTCAACAGGCTTCTCCAGAAGGTCCGTGAGGTGCTGGACAGGTAGGTATCATATACATAAATCCATCGGAACCCTGTATCGGTACAATATTCACCAGCAATACCCCTATGAATGTCTCTCTCAAGCGTTAATCTACTAAATACTTTTCAAGATTCATTGTTTCATTTGTTTGTTTGTGGAACGCACAATTTATTCATGAAATGTATTCCGGTCTTAAATGATTGACGCAAGGGGTCGAGGGTTCAAGTGAAAACAAATCCGTAAAGAAGCTGTTCTATGTTCGACGTTGAACCTTGAACATTGAACAGTCTTTATCGCCTTTCACCATTCGCCTTTCGCCCTCTTTTCTGATATGGGGTTATGATGTGGAAGGGGTGATGAGCGTGCTTGTGAGCTACATGAGGAGACCTGACTCGGTATCTGAGGAAATTGCAGCAACATTTGCTGCAATTATTGAAATCTTTGGAAAGTCAATACGGACGCTACTTCAGACGATTTAGCTTTTAAAAACCCCTGATGAGATTCAGGTGGCTATCAGGCAAGAAAAAGCCCCCTCAGGCGTGAACAGGTGAGAAGAACCGAACCGGCGAGACGGCGTATCGGCGGAACGGCGATGAAGGCAGTGAATAGTGAATAGGTTTTAACTGACTACTATTCACTAACGACTAACGACTGATTTTAGACTACTATTCACTGAATCACTGCCGAAATCCGCAATCGATATATTCCATAATCGCTCGCTTCCCGAAACAAACGCAGACAGCATTTTAACTTTCATAGCAGCTTTCAAGCGGTAACGAATGACATGAAATAGGGAATTTTCCTTAACTTCATCAGGATGTTGTGCGATAATGATAATGAAGCGTGGCGCTACCGGCTTTGCATCTAATTGGCAGAGGTGACTATGTTTCACATGGATTTACATCTGACGCCTCTGCATCTCTACGATAGTATGCTTACTATCTTGATATGTCCCGGCACTATTTGTCACCAGGTGATGGGTATGGAGAAGCAATTATGAAATACAGGTATCGTTTTCTCTTCCTCTTTTTCCTGGTGTGTCTCTGTGGATATCTGTTTTTTGCCTTCTATGAAGAAGCAAAAAAGACTGCCATACAGGAACTGAATGCCCGCCAGATGCTTCATGCACAACATGCAGCCAACGATATTGAGGAATTTTTTGCTCGTTGGATAGACAGGCTGACATATCTTTCGGAAGATGAGGCAATTATCACCCTCAACGATGCGGGCAAAAAAGAGATGGCCATTTTCTTATATGCCCATAAGGATCGGATAAAAGGCGTCACCCGTGTCGATGTACGGGGTAGGATCACCTATACGGTACCCTATGTAAAAAAATCCATAGGTGCGGATATCTCTTACCAAAAACATATCCGGGAGATCATGCGCACCCATAAACCGGTTGTGAGTGATGTGTTTTCCGCTGTTCAGGGTTTTGATTCGGTTGCCCTTCACGTGCCGGTCTTCCGGGGGAACAGGTATGATGGTTCTATCGCTATCCTCATAAATTTCCAAGCCCTGGCAAAGAGATACCTCGAAGACATAAGGATTGGCAAAACAGGTTACGCCTGGGTGATAAGCAGGGAAGGCATTGAACTCTACTGCCCCGTTCCTGGCCATATGGGGAAATCTGTTTTTGAAAATTGTAAGGATTTTCCCACTATCATTACCATGACCAGGGAGATGCTCAAGGGGAACCAGGGTGTCACGACGTATCTTTTTGACATGATTATGGGGCAGTCAGTGCAGACGGTGAAAAAACATGCCGTCTATATGCCCATCAGAATGGGGAATACTTTCTGGTCCATTGTTGTCGCCTCATCTGAAGATGAAGTCCTGGCATCACTGAAGGATTTCAGAAACAGACTTCTTATTATTATCGGGATGCTTATCCTGAGTGGTACCATCTTTTCCTACTACGGCATGAAAGCTTGGGGCATTGTTCAGGAAGAAAAAGGGCGGAGAATTGTGGAAGGAGAACTCCGTGAATCGGAAAGACGGCTTGCAGACATTATCAATTTCCTTCCCGATGCAACCCTCGCAATAGACCGAGAAGGCAGGATTATCACATGGAATAAGGCGATTGAAGAAATGACCGGTTTTCCTGCTGAGACGATGCTCGGCAAGGGTGACTATGAATATGCCATTCCCTTTTATGGGACGCGGCGGCCTATCCTGATTAATTTTGTTACTACCTGGGATCAGAATATTGAAAAACAATATGCCTTTATCAAAAAGGAAGGCGATACACTCTTCACGGAAACGAATGTGCCATGTGTGCGCGGACTGAACAGAATCCTCTGGGCAAAGGCCGGCCCTCTTTACGACACCCATGGGAATGTTGTTGGGGCGATTGAATCCATCCGTGATATCACCGAGCGTAAGCAGGCCGAAGAAGCACTCTTCAATGAGAAGGAAAAACTGCTCATCCTTTCGGAAAATGCCCCTTTCGGGATGGCTTTAATCGATAAAAATGGACAATTCCTCTATATCAACCCAAAATACAGGGACATCTTCGGCTACGACCTCAATGACATACCCGACGGGAAAACATGGTTCAAAAAGGCATATCCTGATGCAGCCTACCGACGCGGTGTCATATCAACATGGTTGGATGATCTGAACAGTGCCAGTTCCGGAGAGCAGCGGCCAAGGGTCTTTGATGTAACATGCAAAGGCGGGTCAACGAAGGTAATCAGTTTTATCCCTGTGCTCCTGGGGAACGGCGATAATATGATGGTGTGCGAGGATATTACCGAGCGGAAAAGACTGGAAACACAGCTTATGAACGCCCAGAAGATGGAAGCGATCGGCACCCTTTCGGGAGGTATTGCCCATGATTTTAACAACATTCTTATGGGCATTCAGGGGTATGCATCGCTTATGATGCTGGACATCAACGCAGAGCATCCGCACTATGAGCGGCTAAAGCGTATCGAAGAGCAGGTAAAAAGCGCAGCAGACCTGACCAGGCAACTGCTTGGTTTTGCAAGGGGCGGAAAATATGTGGTCAAACCGGTTAATATGAATGAACTGATTGAAAAGACCTCCACTATGTTCGGCAGAACCAAAAAGGAGGTTGCCATCCATCGCAAATACGAAAAGGACATATGGGTTGTGGAGGCGGACCAGGGCCAAATCGAACAGGTACTCCTCAACCTCTACCTCAATGCCTGGCAGGCTATGCCCGCAGGAGGAGACCTTTCCCTGGAAACAAAGAATATTATCGTTGGCGAGGATTATGTAAAACCTTATTCAATGATGCCAGGAAGGTATGTGCGTATATACGTCAGCGATGCCGGTGTAGGCATGGACGAGAAGACGAAAGAGAAAATCTTCGAACCCTTCTTCACCACAAAAGAGCTTGGCAGGGGTACCGGATTGGGTCTTGCAATGGTTTACGGCATTATAAAAAACCATAACGGTTTCATCGACGTCATTAGTGAACTCGGCAAGGGAACTACATTTGTACTCTGCTTCCCTGCATCAGAGAAGGATGTTGTGAAAGAAAAACCTGCGGCTCCGGAAATTATGAGAGGCACGGAGACAATCCTTCTCGTCGATGATGAGCCCGATGTCCTTGCCGTAAGCAAAGCGATTCTTGAGTCCCTCGGGTACAGCGTATACGGAGTTAAAAACGGAGAGGAAACAATCACGCTCTATAAAGAAAAAAAAGACGGAATTGACCTTATTATCCTCGATATGATCATGCCGGGGCTCTCGGGGGGCGAAACCTTTGACCGTATCAGGGAACTGAACCCTTCGGCAAGGATAATCCTCAGCAGCGGCTACAGTTTAAACGATCAGGCACAGCAGATTATGAATAAAGGGTGCCACGGGTTTATCCAGAAACCCTTCGATATTATCCAACTTTCCCGAAAAATTTGTGAAGTGCTGATCTGATCTCTTCCTTCCTCTGTCTCGTAGAAAATGGTTCTTTCTTAAATGAAGTGCTTGAACTGCTCTATGGTACCGATTTTCGTCAGGCAGGTCAGCGTTTTGTATCCCCCCTACTATTTTAAAGAAAATCGGTTTTTCATTAATAAATATTTAGTGTAATCATCCCATAGACACGGATTAGTGAGTGTCACTTTGTTTATTTGAGCGCCGTATTTCCTGAATTCCTTCTTTTTTGTATTTTTAAAATAG
>JAPLKA010000064.1 GCA_026388315.1 Pseudomonadota bacterium
AAATCTCAAGGGTGTCAAAATGATGAGGTCGGCAGGGATTAATGTATATGACCTGCTGAACCATGAGCATGTGGTTATTTTAGAACCATCTGTTAGAATGATTGAAGAGGCATTGTTATCATAATGGATATGTATCGGATTATAAAGAGATCGCTAATCACGGAAAAAAGTACCATCGCGAAGGATGAAAACAACAAGCACGTATTTGAAGTTGATCGCAGGGCGAACAAGATTCAGATCGGGATGGCAGTTGAAAAAGTCTTTAAAGTCAAGGTAATGGATGTTCATGTCATGAATGTTCGCGGAAAGAAAAAGAGGGTTGGGAAAATTCTGGGTGAGAAGCGGTCCTGGAAGAAGGCGGTTGTTACTCTTGCCCCCGGCAGTAGAATTGAAATCTTTGAAGGCGTATAATCAGCATAAGGGAAAAGGATGACGTTGGATGGCTATCAGAAAGTATAAACCTACATCTTCAGACGTGTTCGGACTTTGAGGAGATTACCTCAGCGGTTCCTGAAAAGAGTCTTCTGTCTCCTCTGAAAAAGACGGGGGGGCGCAACAGTTATGGAAGGATTACGAGCCGGCATATTGGAGGGGGTCACAAGAGAAGGTACAGATTGGTTGATTTCAGGCGAGATAAAACCGAAATTCCTGCCAAAGTAGCCTCAATAGAATATGATCCGAACCGCACATCACGCATTGCGCTGTTGAATTATGTTGATGGTGAGAAAAGGTACATCATTGCCCCTTTGAAATTAGGGGTGGGAGATGTTGTCATCAGCGGGGAAAAGGCGGATATCAAACCGGGCAACACCATTCCCCTGAAAAACATCCCATTAGGTTCCCTGTTGCATAACCTTGAGCTCAAGATAGGCCGGGGCGGGCAGCTCATCAGATCCGCCGGGTCTTATGGACAACTTATGGCCAAGGAAGAAGGGTATGCCCAGGTTCGTCTTCCCTCCGGGGAAGTGAGAAAGGTCTTGCTTGAATGTAAGGCAACTATCGGGCAGGTTGGCAATATTGATTATGAAAATTTAAGTATCGGCAAAGCCGGCAGGTCGAGATGGATGGGACGGCGTCCCAAGGTAAGGGGTGTGGCCATGAACCCGGTGGATCATCCCATGGGTGGGGGTGAAGGTAAGTCATCGGGAGGAAGGCATCCCTGCACGCCGTGGGGGATTCCGACCAAGGGTCATAAGACGCGGAAAAACAAGAATACCGATAAATATATTGTGAAGAGAAGGGGTTAAAAGGTGGCACGTTCAGTTAAAAAGGGAGCTTATGTTAATGAAAAGCTTTTGGAAAAGGTCAGGAAAGCTGAGGAATCGGGAAGCAAGAGCGTTATTAAAACCTGGTCTCGCCGTTCCACCGTTACCCCTGAATTGATAGGGCAAACCTTTGCAGTACATAATGGGAAAAAGTTTATTCCGGTTTTTGTGACTGAGAACATGGTGGGACATAAACTCGGTGAATTTGCACCGACAAGGACATTTTACAGTCATGCAGGTGATCGAAAATCAAAGCTACGCAAATGATGAACCGGTAGCTGAGATAAGCGGTTTGGAGTTTTAATGATATGGAAGCAAAAGCGATAGCCAAATATATACGGATTTCTCCTCAGAAGGCACGATTGGTTGTGGACCTGGTGAGGGGGAAAAAAGTTGAAGAAGCCAGAAGCATCCTTCAATATACAAGAAAGTATGCTGCTGGCATTGTCTCGAAGGTGTTAAAATCCGCTGTAGCCAACGCCAGGCAGAATCCAAATATAGACGAAAGTGTCCTGTATGTGAAGGAGATTTTTGTGGATCAGGGGCCCTCTCTGAAACGATGGAGAGCGAGGGCGCAGGGCAGAGCGGCAGCGATCAAGAAGAGAATGAGTCACATAACCGTTATCTTGGATGAAGAGTAATTTTTTGAGGAGGTGAAAGGTTGGGGCAGAAGGTTAACCCGATCGGCTTTAGAGTTGGTATTACCAAGACATGGCGATCCCAATGGTTTGCGGAGAGGACTTACAGCAGATTGGTTCATGAGGATATTCATATCCGGAGATATCTCAAAAAGAAGCTTTATCATGCAGGTATTTCCAGGATAGAGATAGAGAGGGCTGCCAACAAAGCCAAGGTCAACATTTATGCAGCCCGGCCTGGAATCATCATCGGTAAGAAAGGTTCAGAAATTGAGAAACTGAAGAAGGATCTCGAAAAGGTCTCCAAGAGCGAGATCATTATCAACATTCTTGAGGTACGCAAACCTGAGATCGATGCGCAGCTTGTTGCGGAGAATATTGCTCTTCAGCTTGAGCGGCGCGTTGCCTTCAGGAGGGCCATGAAGAAGTGTGTAACCTCCGCCTTGAAGTTTGGTGCCAAGGGAATCAGGGTAAGCTGTGCTGGTCGACTTGGCGGAGCAGAGATGGCGAGATCAGAATGGTATAGAGAGGGAAGGGTGCCTCTTCATACCATTCGTGCAGATATTGATTGGGGATTCACTGAGGCTCATACAGCATATGGGTTGATCGGTGTAAAGGTATTGATTTTTCACGGTGAGGTATTGCCGGGGAAGAAGGTAGCTTAAACGGTAATGTGAAGTCATTTTGATGTGGAAATGAAGGTTGTATAACCATGTTAATGCCAAAAAGAGTGAAGTACAGAAAAATGCAGCGAGGCCGCATGGGTGGTAAGGCCACAAGGGGTAGTCATGTTTCCTTTGGTGAGTATGGCCTTCAGGCTACGGAGTGCGGCTGGATTACAGCCAGACAGATAGAGGCTGCCCGTATTGCCATGACAAGACATGTAAAAAGGGGTGGAAAGATCTGGATCAGGATATTCCCTCACAAGTCAACCACCAAAAAACCCGCTGAAACACGTATGGGCAAAGGGAAAGGCGCCCCCGAAGAATGGGTGGCGGTCGTAAAACCGGGGATGGTTCTCTATGAAATGGAAGGAGTTTCACCGGATGTCGCCCGTGAAGCTTTCAGACTGGCATCACATAAGCTTCCCATTGCAACGAAGTTTCTTACAAGGGGGATAGCTGGTGAAAACTAAAGAGGTTAAAGATCTTAGTACGGACGAATTGAAGCAGAAGGATAGAGATCTTGCCGAAGAACTTTTCAGGCTTCGGATACGTCACGCTTCGGGACAGTTGGAATCTCCTGCCATGATGAAGAATCTCAGAAAGGATATCGCTCGTCTCAAAACGGTATTGAGGCAGAGGGAGGGACAATAGATATGGATCAACGTGGCAATAAAAGAACCATCAAGGGTGTCGTGGTTAGCAATAAAATGGACAAGACCGTCGTTGTTCGCGCAGAGAGGCTGGTCAAGCACCCCGCATTTCATAAGTACTTGAGGAGATATGTGAGGTATAAGGCCCACGATGAGACCAACATCTGTAATATAGGGGATAAGGTCCTAATTGTCGAATCGCGGCCACTGAGCAAAGAGAAGCGCTGGCGGATGCGGGCGATCCTTGAGAAGGCAAAATAGTTACCGGTGGCCGGAAGATGTTCCGACCACTGAGTAAGAGGCGGGTGTTATTATGATACAGATGCAAACCATTTTAAATGTAGCAGATAATTCGGGTGCAAAGAAAGTTGCGTGCATTAAG
>JAPLKA010000065.1 GCA_026388315.1 Pseudomonadota bacterium
ACCCTGCATACAGGCAGACCGTTATCGCGGCATGGGTAGAAGATTTAAAAGCAGCCGGACCAGGTGAAAAAAGACCACGGGTTTTTACTGTAACGTGTAAGGATGGAACGGAAAAGATTATTAATTTCATCTCGGTGCAAATGGAAACCGGTGTTCACATTATGACTTGCGAAGATATAACAGAGCAGAAGAGATCAGAAGAGATGCTCCTGCAAAGCAGAGAGAATTACCGCAGTATCACCGATAATGCACTGAATGGTATATATCAGACAACCAAAGATGGAAAATTTCAGATGTCCAACCCTGCTTTTTTCAGTATGCTGGGCTATGCATCGTTTGAAGAGATGGCAACATCGATTAACGAAATAACACACGAGCTCTATGTGAATCCTGAAGACCGTGAATATATTAAGCGGATTCTCGAAAAAGAGGACACAATAAGAAAATTTGAAACACAGTTTTATAAAAAAGATGGAAGCAAAATATGGGTTTCTATAAATATGCGAAATGTCCGCGATGCTGACGGAACATTTCTCCATTATGAAGGCATTGACGAGGACATCACCCAACGCAAACAGGCAGAAATTGCATTACTGGAAAGCAGAGATAAACTGGCGGTTATCGCAGAAGGATCTGCAATTCCCCAATTCGCCATCGACAAAGACCATACCGTCATTCTCTGGAACAGAGCCCTTGAGATATATAGCGGTGCCAAGGCAAAAGATGTGCTGGGCACCTCAAATCACTGGAAGGCGTTTTATCCCGAGAAGAGACCGTGTCTTGTGGATTTAGTCATCGAAAGTGTTACCGAAGATGAGATTGCACGATGGTACGGTAATATATATAGCAGATCAGACCTTCTTGACGGAGCTTATGAGGCAACAGGGTATTTCCCACATATGAAGGAAGGGACATGGCTCTACTTTACCGCAGCAGCGATCAAGGACTCTTCAGGAAACACTATAGCCGGCATTGAGACCCTCGAGGACATTACAAGTTTGAAAACTGTCGAGGTATCGCTTTGTCAGAGCGAAGCCAAATACCGCTCCATCTTCGAAAATGCAGTAGAAGGCATATTTCAGTCAACCCCTGAAGGATGTTACCTCAGTGTAAATCCAGCCCATGCAAGGATACATGGCTATTCATCCCCTGAAGAACTGATACAGGCAGTAACCGATATAGCCACCCAGTCTTATGTCAATCCAAGGGACAGACAAGAACTCAGAGAGCAGCTTGAGAGGGATGGTATGATAGAAAATTTTGAGTCACAACGATACCGCAAAGACGGGAGTATCTTTTGGGTATCCACAAATGCCCGTACAGTCCGAGATGAGCACGAGAAGGTTATTTACTATGAAGGAACCACAGAAGACATTACCGAACGCAAGCAGGCGGAGGAGGAAAAGCGTAAACTGGAGGCGCGGTTGCAGCATGCAGACAAGATGGAATCCATCGGGACACTGGCGGGCGGCATTGCGCATGACTTCAACAATCTGCTCATGGGGATTCAGGGCTACGCTTCCCTGTCGTTAA